>JBDNIA010000055.1:0-8453 GCA_041688525.1 Crocinitomicaceae bacterium
TTGAAAATGCACAAATAAAATACCCAGCCGTTCCCGGCTCAATTAATAACATAGCGCTTAAAGCTGGCTCTAAGTTTGTCGGAGGAACAAATATGGATTTAATGACGATTGACATTCCCAAATTCCATGCTGATTTCGTTGGTAACGTAATTGATGCTAACTTAAAAATGCGCAATCCAATGACAGATCCATTAATTGACTCAAGAATTATCGCAAATATAGATTTGTCGACTTTAGGAAAAATAATGCCTTTGGCTGAAGGTGAAAGTTACAATGGGAAACTAGATGCTGATGTTACTCTTAACGGCAGAATGAGCGCTATTGAGAATGAGAAATACGAAGATTTCAAAGCATTAGGAACTGTTGAGATTTCAAAAATGAACTATAAATCTCCAGATTTAACGGAGGCAGTTGAGATTGAAGCTATGCTACTTCGTTTCTCCCCTCAAAACTTAGCTTTAGAGAGCTTAGACGCAAAAATAGGCGCCTCTGATTTCCAGATGAAAGGCACAATTGACAATTATTTAGGCTACGCCATGCGCAACGAACTGTTAAAAGGTAAATTCACATTCAACTCTACCAACCTAGATTTAGATCAACTGATGGGACCAACAACTGAAGTTCCGGCAACAGAAACTGCTCCTGCAACAAGCGAAACAACAGAACCCTTGCTTATTCCTGGTAATATTGATTTCGATTTGATGACAAATATTACCAATTTGAAATACGATGGCATGAACATTAAAAATGTAAATGGCGCCGTTCGAGTTAAAGAAGAAGTTGCTTATTTAGATAACCTCACGATGAATACCATGGGAGGAACAGTTGGCTTGAAAGGAAATTACAATTCAACAAATCCAAATCAACCTAAACTTGATTTCGCTTATGATCTGCAAAATATAGATATTCAAGAATTAGCCGTTAATTTCGTTTCGATTGAAAAGTTAGCCCCGATTGCTAAATATGCCAAAGGGAGTTTCAGTTCTAAGTTTGACATGACGACTTTGCTGCAACCTTCGCTTGAACCAGTATACAGTTCTTTGACTGGTGCTGGAGATTTATTTACAAAATCAGTAACTATCTCTGGCTTCAAACCTTTAGAAAAAATCGGGGAAGCGTTGAAAATGAACAGTCTGTCGAATCAAACGATAAATGATTTAAAAACCTTCTTTAAATTCAAAGATGGCAAGTTGAGTCTTACGCCGTTTGACGTGAAATTAGGCAAGATTGCAACAACTATTTCAGGCTCGTCATCTTTCGAACAAGACATCGATTACGCAGTGTTGATGAATATTCCAAAGGATCAAATTCCAGGAAGCCTTATGAAAGCTGCTGAAGAAGGAATTTCAAAATTGAATACTCTTGCTCCGAAACTTAGTTTAGGTAGTTTGCCCGATTTTATTCCTGTAAAATTAAAAGTCATTGGAAAAATAACTGATCCAAAAGTGACGACAGATTTCAAAGAAGCAATAATGAGAGCTTCAGGAAATATCAAAGAAGACTTGATAAACAAAGGAAAAGAGCTTGTTAAACAAGCAAAAGATTCCGTTAAGACAATCGTAACAGAGAAAGTAAAAGAAGTACGCGAGGATTTGAATGCGAAAAAACAAGGAATTATGGACGATGCTAAAACTCAAGCTGACAAAATTCGAGCTGAAGGAAAAAAACAAGCGGATGCTTCGAGATCATCAGCAAATGCAGAAATTGACAAATTAATGGATGAAGCCGGCTCGAACCCAATTAAGAAAAAAGCAGCAGAATTCGCAGGAAATAAATTAAAAAAAGAGGTGGACGAAAAAGTAAAGAAAATTGAAGACGAAGCAGATAAAAAAGCCAATCAATTAATGTCGACTGCTCAGGTCAAGGCAGATGCGATAAAATAGTTATTCAATTACGAATGGGTTAATTTCAAATTACGAATTGAATTATGATTTATGGAATGGCTTTTCCTCTGGCAATGGTTTTTCCTGCAATTGGATTAGGAATATTGAATTATCTGCACTGGAGAAGACAAGGTTGTAAATCTTGGTCTTTTCTGGTATTGGGAATCATTGGGATTTATGGTTTACTTTATCAGTTTGGGAAGGCTTTTGTGATGTGAATGATTTGAAGTTTTGTTTTAACTAATTTTGATTTAATGCCAAAAGAAAGTAAACAGTAAAATTTACTTTCTTTTGATGTCTGATGACTTTTTTCAATCAGCTTTTAGTGCCAAATAATTAGTAAACATTAAATATTAAATAATTTTAAGGTCTACTAAAATAAAAGTAATATATCTGATGTCTACTTCTTGGTAAACATTAAAATTACACAAAATCAATGTCTGTAAAAAATACCCAATTAATCTAGATCGCACCATTCCGTGGAATGATTTGCCAAAACTACCTGTAGACAAAGAGTTTTACTATACCATAGAGATTTTAGAAAAATTAGTCAGTGCAAAGGATTCTTTGGCAAGACTTTACGGTTGAAGAACAATTATTCCAAATCAAGGATTATTGATCAATTCTATTAGCTTGCAAGAGGCAAAATCGTCTAGCGAAATTGAAAACATATTCACTACAGATGATGAACTCTACAAAGCATACAGCGATAACCAACCGGAACTTACTGGTTCGGTGAAAAAAGTTTTACGCTACAGAGGAGCGTTTTGGGCGGGTTTTGCGTATGTGCAAGAGACTAAAAACTTCGATCTCAATTATTTTATCAAACAATTTCAAATTGTAAAACAAACGGAAGATTCTATCCGTCCGGAGTTTTTAAATACAAGCATAAAACAAGGTGGATCAGGCCCAAACGAAGGGAAAAAAATCTACACACCACAAAAAAAATTCGGTTATCAGCGAAAAACTTGAAAACCTCATTGACTTCCTCAACAATAAAACGGATAAAATAGACCCATTAATAAAAATGGCTATTGCGCATTATCAATTTGAAGCCATCCATCCGTTTCGAGATGGAAACGGTCGGACAGGAAGACTAATGAATCTTCATTTTCTTTGTGCAACTCAACTTTTAGATGTTCCAATCTTATTCATCAGTAAATACATTCTCGAACATAAGAATGAATATTATCAAGGATTAATGAATGTAACAAAACGCGGAGATTGGAAAAACTGAATCTTATTTATGCTCGGTGCTATTAAAACCACCTCATATTTAACCTTGAGAAAAATAAATGAAATTGTCGAAACCAAAGACTCCATTTTGACTTTCTTAAAAAAGGACAAACGCAACTTTAAGAATCCGAAAGCATTAACGTAAATGCTTTTCAATCAAATTTTCACAAAAGTAAATCACCCCGTCGATTCAAGGATTTATGCCGAAAATACAGCCCGAAATTATTTAAATGAATTAGCAAAAAAACAAGTTGTAGAGAAAAAAACTAATCAAGGACATCACTATTATCTCAACACGGAATTGTACCGTATCCTTTCAGAATAAAATCTAATTCAACTTGATTTTTCATGCAAATCAATCTCTCATTCTTCAAGCAGCGCACCGTAAACACATCAAAATTCGTATTTTTGTTAAAATTCTTGTTTCATGAAAACCATAGGTCATCACTTTAAGGCATTAATTTGGACATTGCTGCAATTTAGCAAGGGCAAATATTTGTTGTATTTCATTCCTGGGATACTTTTTGCGTTGGGTTTTTGGTGGCTAGAAAATTGGAGCGAAAGTTTAATTTCTTTAGACGCTACCGTTGAGTATAGGTCGTGTTATTCCAATCTTTGGGAAAAAAGCGTAAGTCAAACTGGGCATTTCTTAAGCTTTATATTTCATAAGCTTGCCATCTTTTTCATCTTAACGCTTCTTTCACCGATTAACACATTTCTTTCCGAGTCCGTAGACACAGATTTAACAGGCAAAACTGTTGGATTTGGTCTTGTACGGTTGGTAAATGACTTTATTCGAATGCTATTTATTGTCATTATTGCCATTTCTTTGGAGTTGCTAATTCTGGGGATTTGGTCACTCATTTCATGGATTTTTGGAGTTCAATTTCTAAATCCCACCGTCTTTTTCATGACAGCCGCCTTCTTTTACGGATTTTCCTTTTATGATTTCAGCTTAGAAAGAAACGAAATAAGTATTATGGGTAGTATTCGTTTCGCTAAAAAGTATTCGTTTCCGACACTTGTTACGGGTATTTTCTTTTCTATACTGCTTCTAATTCCAATTTTGGGTTTGGCATTAGCACCATTTATAATTACGATAGTTTCAACACACGTTTTTCTTACGATAATGGGGAAACTTGATAAACCAATAACCGCTACAGCATGAATCTTTTTACAGAATTTAATCCAACATCCCATGAGCAATGGATAGCCGCAGTTGAAAAAGAACTGAAAGGCCTTCCCTTTGATGGAACGATAACAACAAAAGATGAAATTGAGGGAATCGAATTTTCGAAGTTTGCAGATGTAAGAAATAGTTCTTCCCCAAGCATATCCTTCCAACGCGGCTCAAAATCATTGAACAATGATTGGTTCGTTGGAAAATTAATCGAAGTGAAAGATGAAAAAATTGCGAACCAAGAAGCGCTTGTTGCTTTAAATCAAGGTGCAAATTCATTGACTTTTGTTCTTCATAAAAAAAACATTCTTTGGAATGCCCTTTTTGCTGAAATCAGTTTAGATTTTATTGAAGTTCAATTCAAAACTATTGATGAAGAACAAACTTTAAATCTGAAAGAATCATTCGACAACTTCTCTAAGAAACAACTAATCCTGCTCAACGACATACAAATAGAAAATTCAATTGACAAGTCCTATCACGGTGTTCAATTGGCGATAAATGCTTTTGCTGTTCACCAAGCTGGTGGAAATGCAATTCAAGAAATATCCTTTGCTTTGTCAGCAGGACATAGTGCATTGCATAGACTATTAGAAAGTGGGTTTGCTATAGATGACGCATCAGCCATGCTTCGTTTTGAGATGGGAATTGGCGCCAATTATTTTGTTGAAGTTGCTAAATTTCAAGTTTTCAGAAAGCTTTGGGCAACAGTTATTGAAGCGTACCACCCAAATGAGAATTGCTCTTATTCCTGTTTTATTTATGCCAAAACAGGTTTTGTAAATAAATCATTAAAAGATCCTTACACAAATTTATTGCGTCAAACAACTGAGGAAATGTCGGCTATTTTAGGCGGAGTAAACGAAATTCAGATACAAGCCTTTGACAAATATTCGCAAAGTGCCAATCGGTCATTAAGCGAGCGCATGGCCATAAATATTTCAAACTTACTGAAAGAAGAAAGTTATTTCGACAAAGTGATTGATCCTTTGGGAGGAAGTTACAATTTGGATTTAATTTCAAAAACGATTGAAGAAAAAGCTTGGAGCTTATTTCAAGAAATAGAAATAGTAAATGGAATTGGAACCGAGCAAGGATTATCAATTCTTCAAAAAAAGGTAAACGAAACAGCCGATTTGCGTAAACAAAAAGTGAAAAAAGGAGAAACAATTCTAATTGGAGTCAATAAATTTCCGAACCCTGACGAAAAACCAACTGAATGGTTGGATATATCAGCTTATATGGGATTTGAACCTTTAATCCTTGAAAAAGTATAAAACATGAAAAAAGTAAACTTTCAGGATATAGTACCAAAAGAAATTGAACTAATAAATGCAAAAAGTTTATCTGATTTTGAAACAGCCGAAAAAATTCAATTAAAGAATTTCTATACGAATTCCGATACCCAAAATTTAGACCATCTAAAATTTAGTGCAGGAAAAGCTCCTTATCTTCGTGGGCCATACGCTTCTATGTATGCCATTCGTCCGTGGACTATTCGTCAATATGCAGGATTTTCAACGGCTGAAGAATCAAATGCTTTTTACCGAAAAAATCTTGCGGCTGGGCAAAAAGGTCTCTCTGTTGCCTTTGATTTGGCAACGCACCGCGGTTACGACTCAGATCACGAGCGTGTGCAAGGAGATGTTGGAAAAGCAGGGGTCGCTATTGACAGTGTTGAAGATATGAAAATACTGTTCGACCAAATTCCTTTGGATGAAATGTCTGTTTCCATGACTATGAACGGCGCCGTGATTCCGATTATGGCCTTCTATATTGTAGCGGCTGAGGAACAAGGAGTTGATAAAAGCAAACTTTCAGGAACCATACAAAATGATATTTTGAAAGAGTTTATGGTGCGCAATACGTATATCTATCCGCCAGCTCCATCTATGAAAATTATTGCGGATATTTTCGAATATGCTGCTAAGAACATGCCGAAATTCAATTCCATATCTATCTCTGGTTACCACATGCAAGAAGCAGGTGCCACAGCCGCTATCGAATTGGCTTATACACTGGCCGATGGTTTGGAATATCTTCGAGCAGGAATTAAAGCAGGAATGGCAATTGACGAATTCGCGCCTAGACTTAGTTTCTTTTGGGCAATTGGAATGAATCACCACATGGAAATAGCCAAAATGAGAGCTGGGCGATTGATTTGGGCGAAATTGGTAAAACAATTTAATCCACAAAATGAAAAATCTATGGCTTTGCGCACACATTGTCAGACCTCAGGTTGGTCATTAACCGAACAAGATCCATTCAACAACGTAGCAAGAACAGCCATAGAAGCTCTGTCAGCAGTATTAGGAGGAACACAATCATTGCACACCAACGCATTGGATGAGGCGATTGCTTTACCCACGGATTTTTCCGCACGAATTGCACGAAACACGCAAATTTATCTTCAAGAGGAAATAGGAATTACAAACTTCATTGATCCATATGGCGGCAGTTTTTACATCGAAACACTTACCGACCAACTCGTTGAGGAAGCTTGGAAACTGATTCAAGAAGTAGAGGAATTAGGCGGAATGGCAAAAGCAATCGAATCAGGAGTTCCGAAAATGCACATCGAAGAGGCTGCCGCACGAAAACAAGCAAAAATTGATGCCAACAAAGATATTATTGTAGGTGTCAACCGTTACGAAATTGAAGAAGAATCTGAAATCGAAATTCGGGATGTCGATAACACTGCGGTTCGTGATTCGCAGATAGAACGATTAAAAAATATTCGCGCTGAACGCAACGAACCTGAAACGCTGTCAGCTTTATTGGCTTTAGAAAAAGCCGCCGCATCCAATGAAGGCAATTTGTTGGAATTGGCCATAACTTGCGCTAGAAAAAGAGCGTCACTTGGCGAAATCACATCTGCTATGGAAAAGACTTTCGGTCGCTATAAAGCAACTATTCGTTCCGTAAGTGGTGTTTATTCCTCAGAAGCTATGAAAGACATCGATTTCGCAAAAGCGCGAGAATTAGCGGAGAACTTCAGTCAACTTGAAGGTCGCCGACCGAGAATTATGGTTGCCAAAATTGGTCACGATGGTCACGATAGAGGAGCAAAAGTAATTGCGACAAGTTTCGCAGACATTGGATTTGATGTTGATATTGGTCCTTTGTTTCAAACACCAAAAGAAGCAGCAAAGCAGGCAATAGAAAACGATGTACACATTTTAGGAGTTTCTTCACTAGCGGCCGGTCACAAAACTTTGGTTCCTCAAGTTATTGCGGAATTGAAAGCTCTAGGACGAGAAGATATTATGGTAATTGCCGGAGGAGTTATTCCGAAACAAGATTACGACTTTTTGTACGATGCAGGCGTATTCGGTATTTTTGGTCCAGGCACGAAAATTTCTAAGGCTGCAATCGAGATTCTCAACTTATTAATTGAAAGTACTTCAGAATGAATCTAACACAGAATTTTCACGCAGAAAGTCAGCTTGGTATAACTTGTATGTAAGAGCTTGCTTCTATCAACTTATATATATACTTTTGAAATATAGAGTTTCGGCATGAAGTTTGGGTTGTGTCGAATAATTAGTAAAAACAAACAAATTATGAAATTATTTTTTGCCACAACTTTTGGACTTTTCTTTGCTTTGAGCGCCATCGCTCAAGCACCAGATTTTGACGATTTAAAGATCTTATATGCCGATGCTAACTACGAAAAACTAGTAAGTCAATGTGAAAAATACTCAGGCAAGGATAATACAAAAAAAAATCCAAATGTCTATATGTGGATGGCCAAAGGATATTTCAAAATATCTGTTTCTGGTGAGGCTGATGACGACTTTAAAAATTCGTTTAAAGACGCCATCGGTGCGTTAAGCAAAGCCATTAAATATGATTTCGACGGCAGTAGTCAAACCGAACACGAAGAGTTTGTGAATAAATTCGCCCTAGCCTGTGTAGAAAGAATTTTAAATGACGTTGGGGCTGAAGATTATCGAAAAGCTTATGGATGGAATATCAAGTACTTAAAAATCTCTCAGAATCCCATTGGAGCATACTATATGGAAGGTGCATGTAAATTCCGAAACTCTGACAAAGGCGGTGCAAACAACTCGTGGAGAGAAGCTGAAAATATGATAAAAACTGTCACCAGCATAAAAGGTTGGTTGAATGCTGATGTTTTGATTTTCAAACAA
>JBDNIA010000403.1:0-1821 GCA_041688525.1 Crocinitomicaceae bacterium
ACTACACGAATGCCGGTGTTCTAGTATGGGCGTTTTTGATTGAGTCATTAGGCCCTTACGACGTCCAGGTAACTTCGATTTCGGTAAACAACACAGACGAGGTGATTGTCGGAGGTTCTTTCGAACAAACGGCAAATTTTGCGGGTGCAGCCGGTGTTTCGACCGTAAACAGAACTGCCTTAGGTAATTCGGATGCTTTCGTTGCAAAATATAACTCTAATGGAGTTTACCAGTGGGTTGTAGTCGGTTCGAGTCTCGGAAATGATGTTGTTAGAGATGTTAAAATAATTGGCAGTGAAGTATATGTCGCGGGTGATTATGGAGGTGCTTTTTCTGTAGCAACAGGTTCAGGAACTTCTAATCTTACCAATTCTGGTGGACTTGATGCATTTGGAGTGAAAATTTCAACTGGAGGCAATTTATCATGGATAGTGGGTGCAGGAAGTAATCAAGACGATAGCTATAATTCTGTCAGTATATTTGGCGGAAGCGCTTATTTCGGTGGATATTATTCTGGATCTTTTTTAGGGTTCAAGTCTACGGCGGTCGTTAGCTCAAATAATTCTAATCCAGGCTTTAAGGAAGGAATTCTTGCAAAATACAACACAAATTCAGGTGCTTATACAACTCATGCTTTAATAGCTGGTCCTGGTGATGATGAAATTACAGATATGACCAATGATAACTCAAAAATATACTATACGGGTTATTTTGAAAATGCAACTATTTTTCCAGGATTGACATCTGTAACTGAGCCACACAAAGAGTTTTTTGTTGTACGTTGTGCTTCTACTTTTAATACAGAATGGATGAATCGTGCTACGACTAGTGGAGTCAACGTCAGTCGAGGGAATACCTTGGAAATAGATTCTCTTCAGCATTTATTAGTATCCGGTCAGTATGCTGGAGTTACCAACTTTTTAGGAAATTCTTATACATCAAATGGAGGAATCGATTTTTTAGTCTCCTATATTGATCCCATTACTGGAAACAATATTAGTACAAATTCATACGGAGGTTCTGGCACTGATATTGCCAATGCCGTGTCTATCAAATCAAATGAGGAGGTATATGTAACTGGAAAATATAGGAATAACGTTGTTTTCACGCCAATATCAAAAACCGCTACCCCAAACGACAACACGTTCTGGGGAAGATATGGTTGTATTCCGGGAAGTGCTGTGTTGAGCGGAAATAATACAATTTGTGCAGGCAACTCCACACTTTTAACTTTTACCGCCACTGGTCCAACACCTTATCTTTATCAATATACGGATGGAACAAGTATTTTCTCTGTAGGTCCTGTGAGTGTTTCGAGCCATTCAATTTCAATTTCCCCTTCAATAACAACCAACTATCAATTGTTAGGTTTCGAGTCTTTTTCTTGTAGCAGCGCAGTTTCTGGTGCAGCATTAGTAACAGTTCATCCAACGGTTACTAATAATGATATCTTAAGTCCGAATGCGATTTGTCTGAGTTCGGGTTCAGTAATTTTAGATGGTAATTTACCAACAGGAGGAGGAGGAGGCTATATTTATAATTGGGAATTTAGCCAGAATGGTGCACCTTTTTCGGGTCTTGGCCCACCTGTTACAACAGAAGATTTTTCTGCAAACGCAATATCAACGGTTACCAAATATATCAGATCCGTAAAAACTGTAAGCTGTTCAAATCTAGTTTTTAGTGATACGGTTACGGTAGATGCCACGATGTCAGATAATACGATTACTACGCCTTCGCAATCTATCTGTCAAGGGTCGTCAATTTCTATTTTGGCTGTAGTGCCGACAAATGGTGGTACTTATACTTATTTATGGGAAA
>JBDNIA010000404.1:0-5938 GCA_041688525.1 Crocinitomicaceae bacterium
AAGAGGTTTTTACACCAACTTTATTTATTCGTGGATTGTCGTCAGATTACATTTTAGATGAAGATATTACTTTATTAGAAAATCGATTTCCCGATATGCAATTGGTAAGTATAGAAAATGCAGGTCATTGGGTACATGCCGAGGCTCCAGAAGAATTTATTGAAGCGGTTTTGTCGTTCGGCTTGCGGTAAAACAATATTTCGACAGGTATTTTGTTATTTAAAGAATATGAATAACTTTTTCCTATTTCTTTTTATTGCCTTCAGTGGTTTGACTTTTAGTCAGACGGAGTTCAACACACGTTCATATGATTTTGGTGATTTGGAAGAATATTCTGATCGATTTGTCGATATCAAAATAACGAATAAAGGGATAAAAAAGGAATATATTTTAAGTGTAAAAAAACCAGCTGATGTGGTTTATATCGTCAGCGATCAATTCATAGATAAAGACAGTAGTTTAATCGTTCGTCTGCAAGTAAACCCGAAGCAAAAAGGACGTTTTAATTATACGGTAGAGATATATACTAGCGATAAAAACGAAGCTACGAGAGTTGTTTTGAAAGGGAGTTTAGTGAATTCTCCGCGAGACAATACAAGTGCATTTCAAAGTTGTCCAACATTTGGAGAACGATCTTCTGGAAATCCCTTAGACTTTCAGTTAATAGTAATAACGATTGACAAAGAAACCAAAGCGCCATTATCAAAATCCGTGGTTAATTTACTTCAAAATGGAAGGTCAATTGGTGCTTATAAAACAAATAGAGCTGGAGAAATAAAAGAAAATGTTCCCTTGGGTTATACTTATTTTTATGGAAAGCACGAAGGCTATTATTCAGTGGAATATGGAACGTATGTCAATTTTAAAAGAAACTATGTAGTTCTTGAGTTAGAGAGAGACAAACGAATTCCTGAGCCAATAATTGTTACAGATATACCGATAGAAATTGTCGAACTACCGAAAGAAAAGCCTAAAAATAAACCGAAAGAAATCGTAATAGAAATTGAAAAAGAGTTAGAGAAAGAGGTTGTTTTACCAAAAGAAGCACCGGTTGAATTGGCGAAACTGGATCCAAATGATTTCTCGGATGAGAATTTCAAACCGGTTAATATAGTTTTTGTTTTGGATGTTTCTTCTTCAATGAATCAAGCCGATAAAATAGAATTGATGAAGTTTGCCTTGTATGAAATGGTCACTATGCTTCGTCCACAAGATAAAATTTCACTGGTGACTTATTCAACTCAAGCAAGAGTTTTGTTGGATGCAGCAAAAGGAAATGAGAAAGTAGAAGCCAATAAAAAGGTGGAAGAATTGAAAGCGTCTGGAATGACCGCCGGAGGAGCAGGGATAAAATTAGGATACAAACAAAATTTGAAAAGCTTTTTGGACAGTGGTGTCAATCAAGTCATCGTTATTACGGATGGCGCCTTTAATCGAAATTCAGATGATTATTTGAAATATGTCCGGAAGTACAAAAAACGAGGTGTAAACTTGTCAATTGTCGGAATTAAGAACTCCGAAAAAGATGAAATTAAAATGACTGACGCAGCTGAAAAAGGAGGCGGTCATTACATCGCTATTCAAAAATTGGCGGATGCGCAAAACAACGTGAAGCAGGAAATTCGTTTACTGAGTTATAAACATTAAGATGAAAAGCCAGATTCTAGCCTTTCTTATTCTACTGTTATTATTTTGACACAAACGTTCGCGTATATTCATCGCCGTCTTCTGTGTACTTCACTTTAAACTGAGATTTTCTCAATTCTAAAAAACGATATGTATTTGAGCTAGATACTCCTTCTTTTGTTAAGGTAATATTTTTCTTGTCGGAGCTAAATGACCAGGAGCCATTTTCTATTTCTGTTACAGGACCCCAAACAGATTGGACAGTTACTGTTTGCGTATAAGAACCACCTTTAGAAAAAGAGAAAAATTGAGAATATCCTTCCAAATTTTGGTTTTCGCCATTCTTATTAAAATTGGTTAATTCCCAATCCTGTGAGATACGATTTTTTGCGGATAACAGTGTGACTTTTGGTCCTTCCTCGTATTTGTTACAGGAAGAAACGAACACACCAAACAATAAAGCGGTGGCGAAAAGCAGGAGATTTTTGTAATTTTTCATTTTTAACTTAATTGTTTCTTTTCTAAAACGAAAAATAAAATTAAAGGTTACCTATTTTGTGATAAGGTAATCTTTCACGCTTTCTTCCGCAAAAACTTTATCTTGGTCTAAGTTTTCCCAGAGCACGTTGATAAACTCTTCTTTATTCTTAACAGCACCAAACGAGACATTTAATTTCAAGTCTTTTATGAAATCGAAGTGCAAAGTTTCGTGGTGAATATAAATTTTCCGCAAACCTAAAAAGTAGACAGCCTTAACTTCTCTATCGGATAGAATAAGTGCTTTTTTCGTAAACCCAATTCTCCAACCTTTTTTAAACCAGGCAAATATTGTGAAAATGATGCCGTCGAATACCGGAATACCATAAGCCAGGGCAATAGGCCATCCTACTGGACAGATTTCAAAAAATCCGACAGAAATACTCAACAACGCCAACGCTTCCATGAAATTATAAAGTAAAACGCGTTTTTTTCTGTCTAGACTTACCTCTTCGTTCCAGACGAATTTTTCTGTCTGACGAATTAGTTGCATTCCTGTCCATCGTTTAACGCTGCGTCGAGCGATAATTAAGAAAACAATACCGGCAGCTGACCAGAAAATAACTTGCTGATAGGGTATTTGACCTCCAGTTGTTTTCAAGGTCTCGATAGGTAAATCTCGCCCGATGAAAATACAAATCCACATAATGGGAATAGTAACGAGCAGAAGAAGAATATTTGTGATCTTATTCATTTGGAATGAGTTTGAGTTTGCGTTTCAACTCCTCAATTTTTTTGTTATTTAATTCAATCTTTTTCTCAACCTCTTTTTTCATTTCTTCTGCGCCTTTTGAACGGCCAAAGAAACCTAAATTGTTTTCGTATTGCGTAGTTTCAGTTTGGATATTTTGGATGATGCGTTGTAGATCTGATTTCTCCTTGTCCATCAATCTGCCAGCATTCGGACTGGCTTTGAACGTATCCATTTTCGCTTGAAACATAATTTTCTCTTTCTCCAGTCCTTCCAATTTCAATTTGCCATAATGACCATCCATTGCACTTTTGAATGTATTGTAGATTTCGTCCTTTTGTTTCATTGGCACATGCCCAATAGAATTAAATGCGGCGGCAAATTCTTTTAAGTCAGCAATACCTTGCTTTTTGTCCTCACCAATTTCGTAAGCTTGAATTTTTTCAATAATCGACTGTTTCGCGCTTAAATTGATTTCGTTCATTTTGTCTTTTTCGTCAAAATATTTTTTGCGTGCATTAAAGAAAACGTCACAAGATCCTCTGAATTCGCGCCATAATTTTTGCTCAGACTTTTGACCAGTATGCCCAATTTTTTTCCAGTCATTTTGTAAACGAACCAATTGATCTGATGTAGTTTTCCAATCTTCGGACTGATTGATTTCTTTCGCTTTATCTATTAGTTTTTGTTTGGCGACTACTAAATGTTTACTTTCCTCGCGCAAAGAATCAAAATAAACTTTCTTAGCATTGAAAAAGAGATCACAAACTGCCCGAAATTCCTTCCAAACTTCTTCGTTTTCTTTTTTGGGACCAAAACCAATATGTTTCCACTCATCTTGGATCAAAATGATTTCAGATGTTTTAGTTTCCCAATCTTTAATAGAATTCAATTCTTCAATTCCTAAAATGCTCGCACTTACTTTTTCTATCAAAGACTTTTTAACCTCAATATTCGCTGTAAGTTTATGACGTCTCTCGTCGTAAAAAGAATTTATTTTTGAGTAAATAACCTTTACACTATCCCAATAAGCTGTTTTAATTTTTCCCCACTCACCTTCTGCAACTGGACCAACTTCATCCCACTCGTTCTGTAAGGTTTTGAGTTGATTTTCAGATTCTTTGATAGAGGACAAATCTTGTAAAGCTTGTATTTTAGTTATAAGCTCAAGTTTAATCTGTTCATTTCTATGTAGATCGTGTTCTTTAAGATCACGATATATTTTCATGTTGTAGAAGAAACTCTCGAGTAACTTGGAATATTCTGTTTGAATATCATCTCGTTTTTCCCGTGGGATATCGCCCGTTTCCTTCCATGCATCATGAATTTCTTTGAAACTTCCGAAAGCTGCGCCGATGTTCTCTTCATTTTGAATGATATCTTTCAACTTTGTGATCAAAGTCTTTTTTGCTTTCAAGTTGTTTTCTTGAAGATCTTTTTTCAAGTCGGCAGCATCTTTGCGCTTCATTTGAAAAACACGGTAGATTTCATTGAATTCTTCATGGATCGGATCGATTTCTTTGTTGTCTGTAACTTCTTCTCCAGACTCCAACAAAGCCACCTGTCGCAAACGTTCCTCTTCGATTAAAAAGTCCTCGAATTTTGTTTTCAATTCGTTTGTACTACGCCCTACTTTTAAGTATTCAGTAGTATCTGTTAACTTCTTAAGTTCTTCTAAAAATTCAATTTTATTCATCTCGTGGTATGATTATGCTATTCCTTCAGACATTGCGAAGCTGGATAATGCTATAAATTCTTCAATTCTATTTTCAACATCTTCGCGTGTGATACTTGTCAATTTTTCTGTCCCAAATTTTTCACAACAGAAAGAAGCGAGAGCTGAACCTGCAATTACTGCTCTTTTCATGTTTTCAAAGCTGATATCATCCGTGCTTGAAAGGTAGCCCATGAATCCGCCAGCAAATGTATCTCCAGCCCCAGTTGGGTCAAAAACTTCTTCTAATGGCAAGGCAGGCGCATAAAAAATACTTTCACCATGAAACAACAATGCTCCGTGCTCGCCCTTTTTAATAATTAAATATTTGCAACCCATGTTACGAATGACTTTTGCCGCAAGAACCAAGCTATATTAACCTGACTATTGACGAGCTTCTTCATCATTGACGATTAACAAATCAACTTTAGCAATTGTTTTTTTTAAATCATCCAATGCGATGTCCATCCAGAAATTCATCGTGTCCATTGCAATTAATTTTGGTCGCTTTTCTAATCGATCGATAACGGTACTTTGAACTTGAGGAGTTAAATTACCCAACATTAAATACGCACTGTCTTGGTAATTTCCCGGAATAATTGGATCAAAATTTTCCAATACATTCAACTCCGTCACAAGTGTATCGCGCGTATTCATATCGTCGTGATACTTGCCAGACCAAAAGAAAGTTTTTTCTCCTTTTTTAATTTGAAGACCTTCTAAATCGACTCCTCTAGAGCTAAGTTTAGTCAGCATATCATCGGGGAAATCTTCACCTACCACGGCAACAATTCTCTGATTTTTCTCATAAAAAGAAGCAGATAAGGCAATGTACGTTCCCGCTCCACCAATTATTTTATCTGTTTTTCCAAACGGTGTTTCAATAGCGTCAAAGGCTACACTTCCAACTGTCAATAAACTCATAAATATTAATTTGCTCGGCAAAGTTAAGCAAATTGCATTTATTAACCCATTATCATTCGTTTACATTGAAGATTAATTGTGAGAAGTTTGCAATAAAAGTATTTGATCCTTTTTTGTGGATAGAATCTGATGGAATATTTCATTTACATCAATCTCCTAGTTATTTTTGTTCCTATTAATGAAAGAAATGAAAATATACCAGGTTCTTGGTTTTTTCTTGGGTGTGATACTGCTTCTGGGGCTAGTTACAATAACTGTTCCCGATAAAGGTTGGGATCTAGGTTTGTTTCGTTTAAAGTTCATGACAGCTAAAGAATTGACCTCACCTAAAAAGCAAGTTAAAAAAGATATTTCGACCATTGTGGCAAATGTAAATACAAACGTTATTGAGGAGAAAAAATCGGTTGTGCACAGTGATGAATCAGACGGGAACGTAGGCGCGCCAG
>JBDNIA010000405.1:0-5402 GCA_041688525.1 Crocinitomicaceae bacterium
ATTCCGGAAATAAGCAAATTTGCTTATTATGCCATTGACGAAAGTTTCTATGATCGCGCCATTGAAAATCAAAAAAACTATAAAGGCTTTTGTGTCATAGCGGGAGAAAATTATGCCCAAGGCTCAAGCAGAGAACATGCTGCTTTGGCTCCCAAATATTTGGGGCAAAAGTTTGCTGTCGCTAAATCCTATGCACGTATTGGCTGGCAAAATCTAATCAATTTTGGTATTGTTCCTTTTGAGTTTAAATACCCCAATGATTGGGACAAACTAGAACAAGGGGATATTTTAAGAATAGAAAACATTAGGGCAACCATCAAAAATAATGATTCTATAACTGCCACTGTAATTGGAAAAGAAATAGAAATCCAGCTAGCATTCAACATCAGTAAAAGACAAGTTGATATTATTTTAAAAGGAGGTATTATCAATTATGTAAAGCAAAGATGATTTAAAATTTTATCATTTTTCAGCTTGTATTTTAATAGTAAAATAGTGTCACAAACCTGCTGATAAACTTTATTGTCTTCAATTGCGCGAACATTAAGCAGAACTCTCCTCGCCTATAGCGCCAACTTTTTGGGCTTGCCTCCTTACCAATATACCAAAGTCACTCTAAAAAAATGAATTTCTTATCTGCGATTTGAGCAACCAACTCGCACCCAATTTATTAAATACTGCTCAACTTATACTCGTTTTTCATAAGAAAGTTATTAACTAACTACCTAATTATTAGGAATTCTCTATCAAAAACTGTAAATTACCTCAACAAACTAAAAAAGTAAAATAATGCAGTATTTATAAATAAATAGAAATTATGAAGTTTAGTAAATTAATGACTATTTCTGCTATCTGCGGAATATTGTTCGCATCATGCGAAAAAGGTGAATTGAGTACAGTTTCACCAGACAAAAACAACGTAGCCAGTTCAGAGGCTATTCTTTTAGGAGTGAATACCGACCAGACTCCAACAAATTTAGATGAGAAAACTCTTGCGCTTATAGCATCTAAACATTTAAGTGCTATCGGAGCGCAACGTTAGACTATGGTTTTGCCAGGAGGCGCAACTCAAGAAGTCATTCGGATGGAAGGTGATATTATTATGACTCCTGATGAATTAAAAAACCTTGCATTTTCTGGTTATGAAAAAACCCAATCAAATCAATACAGCACAAATGCTTTAGTAAGTCCTCAAACAATAACCATCATAGGCTATACGGGAGGAAATCAAGCCTTATCAAGCGCTGAACAAACTGCTTTAAGCTGGGCTGTGGCAAATTACAATAGCTTAAATATAACCATCAATTTCCAGTTGACATTTGGAACAGCTTATCAAAATAAAGATATGGTGGTTTACAACAACTCAGCTTACAATAGTGGTACGGGTGGTTCAGCCGGTTTCCCAAGTGGAGGAAATCCTTATAAATATGTGCAGATTTATGGATTAAGTTCTTACAGTACAAACGTTATCGAACATGTTATAACACATGAAATTGGGCACTCGGTAGGTTTCCGTCACACAGATTACTTTAGCCGCCAAAGTTGCGGTCAAAATACAAATGAAGGCAGTGGCAGTATGGGCGCAAATCATATCCCGGGAACGCCTACAGGTTACGATCCAACCTCCATTATGTTAGCTTGTTTTAGCAGCAACGAAGATGGTGAGTTTAATGGCAATGATATTATTGCATTGAACTATCTATATTAGCAATTAACACATTGTATTCCAACAAGATAAAGATATTCTATTCGGGTACCTTTATCTTGATGGAATTATTGAAGCGACGCATTAATTTGCCTTGTCAAGTTCCAAATCCTTCGAGAACTTTTAAAATTCAGACACTCCCGATAATAGCAGAATAACGACCGACCCAAATTACAAGCAAAAGGGATTTTCCCCTAATAATTGCCATAACAATTTCTGATATTGTGAACTTCTTTTTTCGTGCTATTTATTGGAATATTTAACCAACCTTTTTCTTTGTTTTTCCATATCTACAAACTTTTGTGTTTATCGATAACACATAAAAGGTAAATTAGTACTTTAGCTTCCGAAGGTTTGATTCAAGGAGCAATTAGCCAAATGTCAAGTTGATGTTTTTTCCGGATACAATTCAGAACGAGCGAAAAATTTTAGTGTTAATAAGCAGAGCTGAACCTACCCGAGAAATAAATTTCAATTTAAACTTGCGAGCAGAATTACAAACCTTTTTTATTTAAAGCCAATCATTTTATCTTCTCTTTATGATGCACCAGTCTATTGCGAATCACATACATAGTCACGTCAATGTAACAGAGAGTGATACGCATTTGTTTACTTCTGTTTTGAATGAAATATCTGTTGCGAAAGGACAGTTTTTACTTAAGCCTGGCACAAGTGTGAAGCATGAATATTTTGTTGTAAAAGGCTGCTTAAAAGCTTATTATATAGATGACAAAGGAAATAGGCACATTATTCAATTCGCTGTAGAAAACTGGTGGGTTGGCGACTTTGATGCCTTTTACAAACAAGTGCCTTCAAAATTATACATTGAAGCAATTGAAGATTCTCAATTGTTATTCATCAATTACAATAGTCTTCAAAAAATTTACTCTGAAGCTCCCATTTTTGAACGATACTTCAGGATATTAATCACAAAAGCTTTTATTGCACAACGTAAACGGATTTTATCGACACTAGAGAAACACACACAAGAACGTTATATTGAATTCTGTACATCTTACCCAAATATTGAAGATAGAGTGCCGAATTATGATATTGCAAATTACTTAGGCGTCACCCCAGAAAACTTAAGCAGAGTTAGGAAGCAATTGAAAAATTAAATCTTTCGAATTGACATAGATCAATAACATTGGCGCTTTGGTAATGTAACTTTGTTACCAACTTAGAGGATAATAAAACCTGCAAGTTATAAAACATTCAATACTAACAATTTAAAAGTTAACATTATATGAGCATACAACCTTTATTGACGCCTTACAATAAAAATATTGAGTTAAAAAATAGAGTCGTAATGGCACCTATGACCAGAAGCCGAGCAGATAATGAAGGCAATGTGCCATCGGATGAGTTGCACGGTTTGTATTACGAACAACGAACTTCAGCTGGCTTAATTATTACCGAAGGATCTCAAGTCTCGAAAGCTGCTGTAGGTTATATTAATACGCCTGGTATTTACTCCGATGAACAAGTCGAAGGTTGGAAAGAAGTTACCAAACGTGTGCACGATAAAGGAGGAAAAATCTTCATTCAACTGTGGCATGTCGGACGGATGTCTCATCCCGATTTTCACAATGGAGAATTACCATTATCAGCTTCTGCGATTAATCCAAAAGCTAAATCATTTACGCCTCAAGGATTTAAAGATACCGTTACGCCAAAAGAAATGACCGTTGAAGACATTAAAACTACGGTAAAAGATTTTCAAAATGCAGCCACAAATGCAGTGAAAGCAGGATTTGATGGAGTAGAGATTCATTCTTCTAATGGCTATTTGTTTCATCAGTTTTTTAATGGAACATCTAACGTGAGAACGGATAGTTATGGTGGAAGTATTGAAAATAGAACGCGTTTCTTTTTTGAGGTTCTAGATGCGATAAAAGAGGTTATTCCGCAGGAAAAAATTGGAGCTCGTTTTAATCCATCGTTGAATGGCCCGTTTGGGATGATGATGGATGAAGAAACAATTCCATCATTTGAATACATCCTTAAAAAGTTAAATGATTACAATTTAGCCTATGTTCATCTTTCCGAACCATTTACAGACGTTTCGGAAGTTCCGTATGCTGTGACAGAAATCGCCAAACACTTCCGTCCTTTATATAACGGAACTCTAATAATCAACGCGGCATTCAATCAGGAAAAAGGAAATAAAGTAATCGAAGAAGGTCATGCAGACTTAGTCGCTTTCGGTAAATTATATGTATCCAATCCAGATTTAGCGGAACGTTTTGAAAATAACTTGGCTTTAGCCGAATGGGATGAAGATACGTTCTACACAACACAAGCAAAAGGGTATACAGATTACTCTGAAGCTTCCAAATAAATTAATTTAAAAACGAGATAATATGAAATTTACAAGAAAAGCAAGTGCTGAATGGAAAGGAAGCGGTAAAGATGGACGAGGAAATCTTACCACGGGAAGTAAAGTTCTCGACAGTACAAAATATTCGTTTCACACACGATTTGAAGACGGAGAAAAAGGAACGAATCCTGAAGAATTAATTGGTGCAGCACATGCAGGCTGTTTTGCCATGCAATTGAGCTTCTTATTAAATGAGGCGGATTTTACAGCAACGGCTTTAGATGTGGATGCGACAGTTACTTTTGAAGATGGAGCCATCACAAAAATTGGCTTAAATCTAGTAGGTGATGTGCCCAAGATTGATGCAGAACAATTTCAGCAAATAGCGTATAAAGCCAAAGAAGTTTGTCCTATTTCAAAATTATTGAACACAGAAATCGAATTAAAAGTCACGCTAAAAAACACATAAAAATGATAACCACAACGGTAAAAGCATATGGCGCCAAAGCATCGACAGAAGATTTAAAACCATTAGAAATACAGCGCAGAGCAGTAGGAACCGACGACGTGAAAATCGATATTACGTATTGTGGTGTTTGTCATAGCGACATTCATACCGTAAGAAACGATTGGAAAGGATCAAGTTATCCAGTTGTTCCAGGTCACGAAATTATTGGTCGAGTAGTGGAAGTTGGAAATGGCGTAAATAACTATAAAATAGGAGATTTGGTAGGAGTTGGTTGTTTGGTCGACTCTTGTCAAACCTGTTCATCTTGCGAGCAGGATCTAGAACAATTCTGTGAAAATGGAGCTACATTTACCTACAATAGTGCGGATAAACACATTTTAGGCAAAGAAACATATGGAGGTTATTCAACTTCCGTAGTTGTGGATGAAAAATTTGTGCTTCGCATTCCAGAAAATTTAGACGAAGCAGGAGCAGCTCCATTGTTGTGTGCAGGTGTTACAACTTGGTCGCCCTTAAATCACTGGAAAGTGAAAAAAGGAGATAAAGTAGGTGTTATTGGTTTAGGTGGTTTAGGACATATGGGCGTCAAGTTTGCACATGCCTTAGGCGCGCATGTTGTTATGATTACAACTTCACCAGAAAAAGGAAAAGATGCAAAACGCTTGGGTGCGCATGAAGTTTTAGTTTCTAAAGATGAAACTGAGATGAAAAAACATCAAGCTAGTTTTGATTTTATATTGAACACAATTCCAGTTGGTCATGAGATGAATCCTTATTTGAGCTTACTCAAAATTGATGCAACGATGGTTTTAGTTGGTGCAGTAGAGCCTTTAAAACCATTTCATGGAGGAAGTATCATTATGGGACGTAAACGTATTGCTGGTTCTTTAATTGGTGGAATTAAAGAA
>JBDNIA010000056.1:0-3088 GCA_041688525.1 Crocinitomicaceae bacterium
ACAAAATATTACAACAGAAAAAAGCGCATTGGAAAGAATTTCATTGCTGCGTCCAGTTTCTTATCAATACAAAAATTCATTAGGTATTGCTCTTCCATCTGTCAACCAACACGGCTTCATTTCGCAAGAATTGGCAGAAGTTTTCCCTGAGTTGACAAAAGACATTACCCAACCTATTTTTGATGAAAATGGTAAAATCAATTCGGAAATATCCTACAAAGCCATCAACTATGTTGGCCTTATTTCCGTTTTAACCGCTGGAATCCAAGAATTGAATACCGAGCTTGCAATTGTTCGTGAAGAATTGAACGAATACAAAGCCAACGACAATGTGCGCAGTCAATTGTTGCAAAACAACAATACGGTAAAAGGTTATTCCATGGAGCAAAACACGCCAAATCCATTTACAGATAGAACGGTTATTCGTTACCAATTGGCACCAGGAGTGAATCAAGCATCAATCACTATTTTCAACCTAAACGGTGGTTTGGTGAAAGACTACGCAATTGATGGAAACAAAGGTGAAATCACTGTTTTGGCTTCTGGAATAGGAAAAGGAATGTTTATTTATAGCCTTTCGCAAAACGGACAAGAGATTTTGTCTAAGAGAATGCTTGTGAAATAAATCAATTAGGAACTCCGGATGATTCAATTACGAATGGATGTTTTGCGCATTGAATTGTCCAATTCGTAATTCGTAATTACTCCATTCGTAATTGTCTTAATTCGCAATTGACTAATTCTTCAAAAAATCCATATCTCCTGTCTTCATTTGAGCGTACGCTTTCGAAAGGTAAGCAAGCATTACTCGCATCGCATCAAAAGCATCTTCCGTTTCTGCGCTGATTTCTTTTTTTTGCAGGCGCATCAAAAGTTTCATGTACATGGCATGGAAAGCAATTTCAACAAGATTTTTATCTTTTAGATTCGACTTTTCCTTAAATTCTTCAATCAAAGGATTCGCTCTTTCAAAAAGACCTGTGTATTTGTGCTCTTCTTTCAAAGTCAACAAAGTGTTATGCAAATAAGATATTTCAACCATAATATCTTTTAAATCTAGTAGATGACCTGTTTTTTGCAAACCTTGTTCCTGCATTTGTTGGATAATATCCCTGTACCATTTCTTGTAACTTTCAAGAAAACTCATATTGGGAATATGTGGTTTCACATAATTCTCCATTATTGCTTCAAAATCAAAGTTATAAGCACGCACAACGTCTTCAATTTGATACATATACAACACGTATTCAGCAATATTTTCTTTTTGTTTTTGTTGTGCTATCAGCATATTTTTTTTCGCTTCTTTTTAATTCTTACTTCGATATTGTTATTTCTTCCCCATGTCCTTAGCAATTTCATCTTCGTGCTCATTAAGAAATTGAATGAAGTTATCCGTAACATCCATGCTAGGCGTTATATAGGCCAATTGTCCTCCTTTGGCGTGCGTCAATAAAATATCGATTTTATTTTCTTCGCAAAATTGACGGCTATAAACTTCCAATTTTTTCCCTATTACCTCCAAACGATCAAAGGTTTCTTTTTCAAGACGTTCGCCATTTTCTTGTTGATACTTCATAATGCGTTGTTCCTTCTCGGCAGCTTTTTGTTGAATACCTTGAATTTGAACTTGTGACAATAAACCTTGTTTGGCTTGTCCGTCATATGAAGCAAGAAAATCTTGATATTCTCTTGTCATTTTCTCAACTTCGTTTTGAAATGCTAATTGCTTTTTTTGCATTGCGGCATCTTGCTCGCTGTAAAATTTGAACTGGCTTTTTAAAGTATCTTGGTTATAAAATGCAATCTTTAAAGATCCCATTTTTTTACTTTCAAGCTTTACTAGAGCAACACTTGTTTTTTCATTTTTCTTATTTTCACCGCATCCAATTAAAATGAACGCAGATACAAGAACCAACGTGAATATTTTCTTCATAAATATATCTTTTATGCTAAATTATTTGTGTTTTTATTTTGAAAGGCTTTTTCCCAATCGCTTCGCATACTAACAAACCTTTGCAAACAGTTGGTTAACAATTCAGGAGTGATCATATTTTTAACTTCTTCCAAACTCATCACATCTGTTTCACCAATTTTAAACATTTGTTCAAACTGACCTAACTCAATTTTTACCATGTATTTGGCATTGTAGTTATACAAAGAAATCTTGTATCGTTCGTGTGGAATTTCTGCTATTAATCTCATATTATTGCTTTTGGATTTTGGCTTTTGGCTTTTGGCTAATTCCCAATCGCTAATGGCCAACTGCCGATTACATGTTTCTTCTATACTGACCTCCTACTTCAAACAAAGCAGCAGTAATTTGCCCTAAAGAAGCGAATTTACAAACCTCCATCAGATGTTCAAACATATTCGTGTTTGAAATAGCTGCTTGTTGCACTTTAGAAATTGCTTCAGCGGTTCTATGCGCGTTTGCCTCGTGCAGGTTCGCTAACATATCAATTTGATATTGCTTTTCTTGCTCTGTAGCGCGTATGACTTCTTTTGGCAAAACTGTTGGTGAACCTTTTGAACTCAAGAAAGTATTAACACCAATAATTGGGAATTCACCCGTATGTTTCAGCGTTTCGTAATACAAAGACTCTTCTTGGATTTTAGAACGTTGGTACATCGTTTCCATAGCGCCGAGCACTCCTCCTCTTTCGGTAATTCTATCAAATTCTGTCAATACCGCTGCTTCAACCAGTTCTGTTAATTCCTCTATGATAAACGCACCCTGAAGTGGATTCTCATTTTTAGTAAGACCTAATTCACGGTTAATAATCAACTGAATTGCCATTGCTCGCCGAACAGACTCTTCTGTAGGCGTCGTAATTGCCTCGTCGTAAGCATTGGTGTGCAAAGAGTTGCAGTTATCATAAATCGCATACAAAGCTTGTAATGTTGTTCTTATGTCGTTGAAATCAATTTCTTGCGCATGAAGCGAACGACCAGAGGTTTGAATATGGTATTTCAACATTTGCGCTCTTGAATTTGCGCCGTATTTTCTCGCTAAAGCTTTCGCCCAAACTCTTCTCGCTACTCGACCGATAACTGCATATTCAGGATCAATTCCGTTGGAGAAGAAGAA
>JBDNIA010000406.1:0-4805 GCA_041688525.1 Crocinitomicaceae bacterium
GAAGATATGTATCTCGGTTTGGTAACTATTCATGGGACTATTATGGTATTCTTCCTTCTTACTGGTGGTTTATCTGGAACATTCTCAAACATGTTGATTCCTCTGCAACTTGGAGCAAGAGATATGGCCTCAGGATTTTTGAATATGTTATCCTACTGGTTCTTCTTGATTTCCTCTTTAATTATGTTGTCTTCCCTTTTCGTAGAGTCGGGACCAGCAATGGCGGGTTGGACAATTTACCCTCCTCTATCTGCTCTACCTCAGGCGGTTAGTGGTTCTGGAACAGGAATGACCTTGTGGTTGGTATCAATGACTATTTTTATTGCATCATCATTGATTGGTTCATTGAACTACATTGTGACAGTTTTGAATCTTCGTACCAAAGGAATGAAGATGACGAGAATGCCACTAACGATATGGGCGTTTTTTGTAACGGCAATTTTAGGAGTGCTTTCTTTTCCTGTATTGTTGTCAGCAGCACTATTGTTAATGATGGACCGAATGGCAGGTACAAGCTTTTACCTTTCTGACATTATTGTTGGAGGGGAAATGCTAACGAATCATGGAGGTTCACCTTTATTGTACCAACACTTATTTTGGTTTCTGGGTCATCCAGAAGTTTATATCGTTTTACTTCCAGCACTTGGACTTTCGTCAGAGGTAATCTCAACCAACGCTCGAAAGCCTATATTTGGTTATCGTGCTATGATTGGTTCTATATTAGCAATAGGTTTTCTATCCTTCATTGTTTGGGGTCACCACATGTTCGTTACCGGAATGAATCCTTTTTTAGGTTCAGTCTTTGTATTCACCACCTTGCTAATCGCCATTCCGTCAGCTGTTAAAGTATTTAATTACATTACAACTCTATGGAAAGGGTCGTTAAGCTTAACCCCTGCTATGATGTTCGCCATTGGTTTGGTTTCAACATTTCTAACAGGAGGTGTTACGGGTATAATTCTTGCTGATTCAGCCTTGGATATTGCACTTCACGATACTTATTTCGTTGTAGCTCACTTCCATGTTGTAATGGTAATGTCTGCAGTACTCGGTATGTTTGCAGGGGTCTATCATTGGTTCCCAAGAATGTACGGGCGGATGATGAATCTGCGTTTGGGTTATACACATTTCTGGGTAACCATAGTAGGTGCTTACGGTGTATTCTTCGATATGCACTTTGTTGGTCTCGCTGGCGCTCCAAGACGTTATTATGATTTCTCGTCCTACAGTGAATTCGACACAAATGCATTAGATCTCATGATGGATTTAAATGTCATTATAACTTTCTTTGCCATTGTAGCGGCTATAGGTCAAGTCTTATTTTTGTTTAATTTCTTTTATTCAATTTTCCGAGGACCGAAAGCACCACAAAATCCATGGAGATCAAATACACTTGAATGGACTACTCCCGTAGAGCATGTTCATGGTAACTGGCCAGGTGAATTGCCTACAGTATACAGATGGCCTTATGACTACTCTAAGCCAGGTGCTGAGGATGACTTTATTCCTCAAAACGTTCCTTTAGCTGAAGGCGAAACGGAACATTAGAAAAATATTTAAATCAGCAAAAAGCCTTTCCTTCCGTTTGTTTCGGGATGGAAAGGTTTTTGTATTTTTGAGTAAATCATTTTAAGTGGAAGAATCATTCGATTATCGAGAAGAAGCTGAACAAACCGGTGACCGTGACTACGACAAAGTTTTGCGTCCAAAACGCTTAATTGATTTTGCCGGTCAGCCAAGTATCGTTGAGAATTTAGAGATTTTCGTTAAAGCCGCAATCTTACGAAATGAACCGCTAGACCACGTTTTATTGCACGGACCTCCGGGGCTAGGAAAAACAACCTTAGCCAATATTATCGCGAATGAATTGAATGTTGGTTTTAAAGTCACTAGTGGTCCAGTTCTGGATAAACCCGGAGATTTAGCGGGTTTACTTACCAATTTAGAGACAGGTGACGTTCTTTTTATTGACGAAATTCACCGTTTATCGCCTGTAGTTGAGGAGTATCTCTATTCAGCAATGGAGGACTATACGATTGATATAATGATCGATAGTGGTCCAAATGCCCGTACCGTTCAGATAAGTTTAAATCCGTTTACCTTAATTGGCGCTACTACGCGCTCTGGATTATTGACATCACCTTTACGCGCACGTTTTGGTATAAACTCTAGACTAAATTACTATGATGCGGAGACTTTAACGAGCATTGTTGAGCGATCAGCAGGTTTGCTTGGAATTGAAATTGAAGACGTAGCAGCTTTCCAAATTGCTAGCCGAAGCAGAGGAACGCCACGAATTGCTAATGCGCTTTTGCGTCGAGTTCGTGACTTTGCACAAATTAAGGGAAATGGAACAATAACCTTAGCCATAACGGAGTATGGTTTGGAGGCTCTGAATGTGGACAAAAATGGTTTAGATGAAATGGATAATCGTATGTTGTCCACGATAATAGAAAAATTTGGTGGTGGCCCTGTCGGTTTAACTACAATAGCTACTGCAATAGGCGAAAATGCCGGTACTTTAGAAGAAGTGTACGAACCATTCCTAATTCAAGAAGGATTTTTAATGCGAACTCCAAGAGGTCGTAAAGTAACAGAAAAAGCATACAAGCATTTAGGTTTCGACAAAGGATGGAGCCAAGGTGGATTATTTTAAGCAGAATTGAATACGGAAAATCATACAAGAATAATAAAGCAAAAGACCCAAGAATTGGGCTTTTTCTTTTGTGGTATTTCCAGTGCAGAATATCTTGAGGAAGAAGCGCCAAAACTAGAAGAATGGTTGAAGCGATCTTATAATGGGAAAATGGGTTATATGGAAAACCATTTTGACAAACGGCTAGATCCTAGGCTTCTAGTGGATGACGCCAAAAGCGTTGTTTCTCTTTTACTGAACTATTTCCCTGACCAAAGTGAAGCACAATGCCAAGATGCACCAAAACTTTCTAAATATGCGTACGGTGAGGATTATCACTTTGTGATAAAAGATAAATTAAAAACGCTCATGCAATTTATCCAAGATGAAATAGGAGAAGTCGGCGGACGAATTTTTGTAGATTCAGCGCCAGTTATGGATAAAGTTTGGGCGAAAAAAAGTGGTTTAGGTTGGGTGGGTAAAAATTCAAATCTTATTCATCCAAAACACGGCTCTTTTTTCTTTATAGCGGAGTTAATTCTTGATCTTAAGTTGGTTCCCGATGGTCCTATCAAAGATTATTGTGGGACATGTACGAAGTGCATAGATGAATGCCCAACTGACGCAATTGTGGAGCCTTATCTCGTGGATGGATCAAAATGTATTTCTTACTTAACAATTGAGCTGAAGGATCAAATCATTCCAAATGAGTTCAAAGGAAAAATGGACGACTGGATGTTTGGCTGCGACATTTGTCAAGATGTGTGTCCATGGAACCGTTTTTCAAAACCACATAACGAAAGTCGTTTCGATGTAAAGAGAGAATTACTTAAAATGAATAAAAATGACTGGCAAGATTTAACGCAAGAGATTTTTTCTAACTTATTTAAAAACAGTGCAGTAAAAAGAACTAAGTTTGAGGGATTAGAGAGAAATATTAAATTCTTAAAATAAATGAGAAGTCAATAAGTACACCTTCATTATTAAAAGCTTTAGGCTACAACGCAATAATTTCCAATAAATAGAATAGAAAACACACTTAAAAATGAAGTGTTAAAAGATTCTTTTGTGCGCGAAACGTATTACAAGGGCACAACTATTTTTTTTAAATAAAAAAATAGTTGTATTTTTCCTGAAAATACAATGATATGATTCCAGATGTAATTGTTGAACAACCTGTTTCCTTAAGCATGAATCCTTACGCGGGTGCGTGGTCTAAAGTCGAGGCGGCACATCTATTGAGAAGATGCATGTTAGGGCCAACTTTTTTCCAAATTCAATCCGCTGTATCCAATGGAATGAATGCAACAATTAGCACTTTATTGACGATTCCAACTATAAATCCACCATTGGCTTATCATGCCGATGAGGCTGTAGTTCCGATTGGCAGTACATGGGTGAACAGCCCTTATAACTCCGGGACAAACACCCAGCCAACAGAAGATGCTCGTTATAAGTCACTCGCCGCATGGACGATGGAAACAATGAATTCTACAGACATGAATATTTCTGCGAAAATGAATTTATTTTGGCAGAATCATTTCGCACTTGAAGGCGTGTTTGACTCGAGAGCAACGTATAATTATTTGAATTTGTTACGAACCCATGCACTAGGTAATTTTAAACAATTGATAAAAGATGTTACAATAGATCCAGCTATGTTACTTTTTTTAAACGGGGCTTCAAATAGTGTTTATTCACCAAATGAGAATTTTTCTCGTGAATTATTGGAGTTATATACCTTGGGAAAGGGAGTTCAAATTGGGCCAGGAGATTATTCGACATATACAGAAAGTGATGTAGCTGCCGGAGCAAAGATTTTAACAGGCTATACAGTAGACGGGTTGAGAAGTGATACCACAACTTCTCCTATTTCGGTTTTTTTGTCAAGCTTTCACGATAACTCTACAAAGCAATTGTCTAATCATTTTGGGAATATTTCCCTTTCAGGAGCAGGGGCCAATGAATATTCTAGTTATATCGATATAATTTTCCAACAGCCAACAGCAGCTGTTTTTATCTGTAAGAAGTTATATCGATATTTTGTGAATTACGATTTAACAGCGAGTGTTCAAAGTAACATTATTCCGATTATGGCGCAAACATTAACGGTAAATAATTTCAATATTCTTCCCGTAATAGAGCAATTGTTGAAAAGTGAACATTTTTA
>JBDNIA010000407.1:0-1585 GCA_041688525.1 Crocinitomicaceae bacterium
TGATGTAGATGTAGTCAAGCAAGTGAATAGAACAACCAACACACTTGATTTGATTACATCATATAAAGCCAACATAGGTAGACGTAATTTAAAATTCCAATATATACACAATGCCAGTGAAAGTCGTAGGATTGATCCTAGTTCTAGCAATATTATTGATCTTTATATGCTGACAAGATCATACAATGACGATTATAGGTTATATTTGGCCGGAGCGTTGCCTGCTGAACCAGTAGCACCTGATAGTGATAGCTTAAGGATTTCTTTTGGTACAAATTTAGCTAACATCAAATCTTTAAGCGACGAAATAATTTATCATTCAGTAAAATATAAAGTTTTATTTGGCAGCAAAGCAGATGCAAAATTGCAGGCTACTTTTAAAGTAGTTAAGAATCCTAATAGAACTATTAACGATAATGATTTAAAGGTTAGAGTTATCACAGCAATTAACAGCTTTTTTGACATAACCAATTGGGACTTTGGTGACAGATTTTATATGAGCGAATTAACAACTTATATTTTAAATACCGTCGCTCCGGATTTAGCAAATATTGTCATTGTTCCTAAACAATCTACACAGGTATTTGGAAGCCTATTTGAAATTCAAAGTAAATCAGACGAGATATTAATCAGCGGCGCAACAGTTAACGATGTTGAAATAGTCACAGCAATCACCTCATCTGAAATCGGTGCAAATATTAACAGCGTTGTATCAACAACATACTAAAAGATTATGGCAAATACATTTTATCCAAACAGTGGTGTACCAATTAGAAGAACAGTTGATCTTCTTCCAGTAGTTTTTCAAACTAGTGCAAATGAGAAGTTTTTATCAGGAGTATTAGATCCGTTAGTTCAACCCGGTGTACTTGATAAAGTCGTAGGGTATGCTGGCCGCAAATATGATAAAACATACACAGGTGCTAATGTATATGTTGATTCGGACAATACTTTAAGAAGTAGATATCAATTAGAACCAGGCGTTGTATATAAAAATCAAGAGACTGTAGAAAATTTCTATGACTATATTGATTTAAAAAATCAATTAAAATTCTTTGGAAATGTAGACGATCGCGATGACAACATCACTAACCAAGAACACTATACATGGAATCCTCCAGTTGATTGGGATAAGTTTATCAACTACAGAGAATACTATTGGGAACCCAGCGGCCCACGTAGCATTGCAATCTCTGGACAGTCAACTAAAATTACCAGTACTTATAAGGTAGCATTAGGTACTACTGGCAACTCATTTGTACTTACACCTGATTCGTTTACAAACAATCCTACTGTTACTTTGTATAGAGGGCAGACTTACAAGTTTAAAGTAAATGCTCCCGGACAAGGATTTTCGATAAGAACAAATTACGATACCGGTTCGTTAATTTTTCAACCATACAAGTCTTACAGTGCAGGCGATCTAGTAGTATCCGACAACAAACTATGGAGAGCCAAAGTAGATGTATCTCCGTTAGACGGCAGCTCTATTACTATTGACAGTCAAGATTGGCAGTACATCGAACCAGCTTCTGCTGGTACAGCATTAGAATATTCAAAAGGCATTACTAATAACGGAATTGAA
>JBDNIA010000408.1:0-2076 GCA_041688525.1 Crocinitomicaceae bacterium
ATTATTTGGTCAGCAAGCTTATTCCAATATTCAAATGACATTTCAACCATATTATTTAGCCTTATTATTTAATTAAGTTCATTTCTCTCTTTCTGATCCAATTATGCTTGCTGAGAACGTTTGGCAGCTACAAGAAGTTAGCGATTTCGAAGTATAAAACTTGATTTGAAATACTAAACTTCCATTAACAATAAAACTGTCTTTGGAACACGAAACTCCACTTCGTGAGTAGGCGCTACTGTAGCTAGCTTTTATTTGTGTTGTCACAATGGTCCAGTTACAAATGAAATTATTGCTGCTAATTTCTTATCTGTCATTTTTTCGATATTGTCAATAGTTACACAACTTCTAATATCATTACCTCCAAAGTCGATTCTCTAACCAAGTTATAAATTTTTATAACCGTTTTTTTCGTTCACCAAAATATAACTGTCAAGCAGAATAAGTCCTTGTTTAATATTAATTGGTGCGTCAAGTCCCGAAAGCATATCAGTAATCGGTCTGTTTGCAGCTTTAAACCAATATTCAAGATTTTTGGTGTATGATTGAAATTTGGTTGTCTCAAAACGAAACATTAAAATATACTATTCACAACTCCAATTGCAAATTTGTCTTCGTTATCAAAGATTATAGTTTTAATTCGCATCAAACTGTGTGGTTGTAAAACAAATATTGTGTTTGGATAATATTCTTTCTGGATGATAGGTTCTACTTGTCTACGAACACAGTCGTTAGTTTGATCTTATTCTGTTGTAGTTTTAGTCATTTTGATATTTGTCAAAGCAACGCTATCAACCGTTTCATGTTTTACAATATTTTTTCCTTGTTTGCCCATTGATAAGTTGCAAGCAAACAGTCCAAGTGTCAAACCGATTATTAATATGTCAACCTGTCGTTTCATAAAACAACTTACAATGTGCGCTATCGGCGATTGTAGCTATTTATTTTTTATTCCTACAAAACTAAAAATATAAATTTTAAAGCGAATTCCCTGCATTTCTCCTCAATTTTGAGATTTATTTATCTTCAATTGGAAAAAATTATGCTAGTGCGGTTATCCCTCACATAGAAGGATAACCGCAGGTTTGTTTGTCTGTAAAAAAGTATGCTACCTACTTTATCCTATTTATCGTCGATCACCTCTGGATATTTTTAGCTAGAACAATTTTCAAATATTTACGATTGATGCTTGCCAATTGTTCCAACAATTAGTGGGATTGAGTCTTGAATAGTTTCTAAATGATCAATGACCAAACGCGATTTTCAAGTTTGGCACCTTAGTGATTTTAAGTCAATCTTAAATCGCCGGGTATTTCTTCGGATCCGTCTCATGCATCATGGCGTACACTTGCTCCACGATATCTTCTATACTTGGTTTGGAGAAATAGTCTCCATCAGTAGAATAAGCTGGACGATGTGCTTTTGCAGCTATTGTCTGTGGCTCAGAATCTAAAAATCTAAAAACATCTTGACCTTCGATCACCTGCTGCATCATAAATGCCGAAGCTCCTCCAGGCACATCTTCATCTGCAAAAATCACGCGGTTGGTTCTCTTGATTGATTCGCCGATTACGCCATGCACATCAAATGGCAACAAGGTCTGCACGTCGATCACTTCAATCGAAATTTCAATCTCAGCCAATTCGATCGCTGCATCCAGAACCACTCGACACATGGAACCATAAGTAACGATCGTAATATCTTTTCCGGATCTCAAAATTTCCGGCTTGCCCATTGGAACAGTGAACTCACCCAAATTACTTGGCATCTGCTCCTTCAAGCGGTAGCCATTAAGGCATTCGATCATCAAAGCAGGTTCGTCTGATTTCAATAATGTCGCATACATTCCAGCTGCCTGAGTCATATTGCGGGGTACGCAGATGACCATTCCGCGCAGCGAAGACAGAATCATTCCCAACGGTGAGCCTGAATGCCAAACGCCTTCCAAACGATGACCTCTAGTCCGAACGATCAACGGAGCCTTTTGTCCACGTTTAGTTCGGTATTGCAAGCAGGCAAAATCATCAGAAAGCAGTTGAATTCCATACAGCAGGTAATCCAAGTATTGAATCTCAG
>JBDNIA010000409.1:0-1683 GCA_041688525.1 Crocinitomicaceae bacterium
AACTGATTTATAATTTTAGTTTTTCACTATAATCCTTTCCACGTGAAAGTTAGATCCATTTGTTATTTTAACTAAATAGACTCCATTTCTTTCGTTCAAATCTATCATAGTCGAAGAGCTTATATTTTTGGACTCGAATACTTTTTTTCCTAAGACATCAAATATTTGAACAGAATTGTTTTTATCAAAATTCACAAGTTTTATAGCAAATTGACCATTGCTAGGGTTAGGAGATAAAGTGAAGCTAAATTCCTTACTCTTTTCTTCTAATCCGACAACAGAATTAACAGTATTGCTAGATGTTGTCGTACAACCGTTCGCATCAGTAACTATTACGCTGTAAATTCCTGCTATTAGTGCGTTTAAATCTTGACTAGTAGCTGTATTACTCCATAAATAGGAATATGTTGGCGTTCCACCCGAAACGGACAAATCAATTACTCCATCGTTTCCTAAAGATTCAGGGGTAATTACTGAAGTTAAAACTAAAGCTGCCGGTTCAGGAATCGTTATTGTACCCGGGGTGACACAACCATTTGCATCTGAAATAGTAAAGTTATTTGCTCCACCTGGCAGGGTTGTATTAACAAGCCCTGTTCCTCCAGCCGCCCAAGATACAGTATAGGTAGGCGTTCCTCCGCTTAAACTCAAGATACAACTTCCAGTACTGTCGCCATTGCACTGTAATCCCGTAGTTATATCGGTAAATAGCACAGCTGAAGGCTGTGTAATTACGAATGATGCCGTATCTGTACAGATTCCATTAGATCCTGTCAATTGGTAAGTTCCAGCTTGAACACCGATGAGATATTGTCCATTTGTGCCGTTTGACCAAGAATAAGTCATTCCGCCACCTGTATTGTTGACGACAGTAGCCTGAGCTACACCATTTGATCCGCCATTACAATTTATTGCATTTGCTAGGGTAGCTGAAATCTTCATCGCATCAAAAGTGACTTCTGTCGTATCATTATCATTTACCGTGTCAACTATATTGTTGGGTAATGTAGTCCAAACTTTAACAACAGTTGAACCATCGATTGTAACGCTACCTATATTTACTATTTGTGAGTTGAGTCCAGTGCCATTAACAGTGTCCAATGGAGTTGATAAGGCATAAGGCGTTTGAACTACCCCGTTTACAGACCAACCAATAGTTAACCCAGAAATTAAATTGTTGCCAAAGTTATTTACTTCAGTTTGAAGAGGATAAACGCCATTACATAATGGCGTGAAGCTAAGTATATCCGAAATGCCTGCATCATTAGGTGAATTTGACAATTGGCTAGCAAAATGATATTTGAGAGCACCATTCCATTGTCTTGTAGAAAATGTTGGATTTGGTATTGCGCCGCCATAACCTGCGTTAGGACCAGTATTAATTGTCAATATACCATCCGTAAAAGTTCCGCCGGATGCATAAGTTGTATAAATAGCGCTTGTAGAACTTGCTGCGCCGACATAGAAACCGTAGGTTGAACCTGCGGGTATTAGTAAGCCAATGCCAAGTGGCAAGGTCTGTAATGTGGGCGTCAAACCAGTACTTATCCCAGTAACATTTGAAGCTACACCAATTTGTGTCCATGCTGGAGTAGAAATAGTTGGAGGTCCAGAAATTGCTGTAGTTTTGTACCAAACTTCGACATTTTGGCCGGATATAGCTTGTAAAGCTTGTAAAACTGA
>JBDNIA010000410.1:0-5732 GCA_041688525.1 Crocinitomicaceae bacterium
ATGAAGATACGAATCCATTTTCATCTGATTCCCATGCAATGGTGGTTTCTGGTTTGATTGCAGCTAGAGCCAACAATAATGGTCCTTTAAAAAGATCAATTGGCGCTGCTTATGGAGCCTCAGTTCATCCCTATTTTGCAAGTTTTGCAAATTCAAGTACTGCAACAGTTCACGTTAGAGCCGCCATACAAGCCGCTATCTCCCAAAATATGGATATTGTTAATATGAGTTTTACCGTACCATACGACGCAATTATAAGTTATGAGATAAATAACGGGATTTTAACAGGACGACCTGATGGAAACGGAGGTTTTAAAGGAATTGTATTTGTTGCAGGCTCTGGCAACTCAGACTCACAGCAAAGTTTTTTTCCTGCCAACGACCCCAACGTGATTGGTGTAGGTTCTTCTAATCCAAATGATTACCGTTCAGCAAATCTTAATGGATGGGCTGGCGCTAACTCCGGTTCGTCTTATGGGCCACCAAGTTTCAACTATGATGTAGTGGCTCCTGGTGAGTTATTGTTTTCCACGAAAATTTCTGGTGGAGGTGGTGGAGTTGCTTTTGACGCCGAGGGCGTGGATTTAGGAACGTCTATATCCACACCTGTTGTGAGCTCAATTGCAGCAATTTTATTGGAAAAAAATCCAGGTTTAACAGCCTTAGAAGTAAGGAATCACATAAGAAATGGAGCTGAGAAAGTTCATCCTACTGTCTACAATTATAATCTTTATACCAATGCACCAGGCTATAATGACGAAATGTTTTATGGACGAGTAAATTGTCTGAATTCACTGAATCAAGTACTTTCTATCAACGAAAATGAACTCCAAAAACTTACTTTGCAACATTTAGAAGACGGTAGCTATATACTAATTTTACCAAAAAGTGAGGAAATACAGAATGTGAAAATTTTGAACTCACTAGGGCAAACGGTATGGGAAACTAGCACGCAAAAAGATCAGCAAGAGGTTGCATTCACAATAGAACCCTTCACAAATGGTATGTACTTTTTACAATTAAGCAACAAGAATAAATTAGTAGGAAACTCTAAATTGATAAAATAAATGAGGTTATTACAACTTCTATTTGTGTGTTTTGCGCCAATACTTTTGTTGGCGCAAAACGCATTTATACGTGAATATGGTAGAGCAGATTTTGGGAATTATGTATCTGCAAACATGTATAACATAATCGAGTGGAACTCTCAGTATCATTTGTTTGGTGGTGCTTCCTACTTAACCCCTTCCTATTCCCAACCTTTTAGTCTTCTTCACACAATACTTGACGAAAATGGTAGAATTGAAACAACACATATAGATTCAACTAACTATGAGAATGCTTATTTTCAAAAAACGGTTGTTAAGAATAATTTTGTTTTTTGTGTTGGTAAAAAATGGAATGACAACACCAATAGCCTAGATCAACGAAAGTTCATTCAAAAAAAGAACAAAGATGGTACGGTTCAATGGACAAAAACGTTTGGGGATAGTTCTTGGAGCTTTTGGGACAATTATACACATCAAATTTATGCGCAAGAAAATAATTTGATTGTTTTGAGCACTGGAAACGATGGTTTGAGTCAAACGGTAGATTTCTCTTTGTTGAATGAAAATGGAGAACTATTATCTTTAAAACAATATAAAACAAGTCAAGTTTACGCATATCTGGATAAACCTGTTGCATCCGCGCAAACGAATGATGGTTTTTTGTTAATTGTTGAAGGTTCGGGTGGGCCAATTCAGGCAAAGTTTGTCCATACATTATTAAAACTTGATAAACAAGGCAATGAACTTTGGAGGAAGTCGTTAAATAATTATCCGCTTCCAGAAAGAGAAAATGTGGATAGCCTCCAAGTTGGCACTGCTGTTTTCAATATGAAAAACGACCATTTCGGTGTTGTTTTTCAATTGTTTAGGATGGATTCAAACAACCAATTTTTAGAAATAAGTAAAAATGTAATTGTAGAATTTGATGCAGGAGGAAATTATATTCAATCGAAGGAAATATTAGAAAAACTAAATTTCGACATAAGAAAAGCCGAATCAAATAGCGACGGTGACATTTATATTTTTGGCAATGTTGGTGGCGAAACACATGTTTCAAAAATAGATGAGGAATTTAAAGTTTTATGGTCAATCAACTATGGAACAGAAAACCATAATATTTATCAAGACGGCGCAGCAACATCTGATGGAGGCATGATACTAACTGGAACTCGTTTTAGATATACTCCTGAGCCAAAAGGATATAATTACTATGTTGTAAAAACGGATTGTAATGGCAATGTTGAGTGGGATTCAGAATCTTGTGTAATTAGTAGTGAGGAGGAAATTTCTATATTCGGAAACCCAATGAAAGATAAACTTTTAATCCAGTTTCCTCAAATGAAAGAGGATGTAAATTTAGAATTTCAGCTTTATAATTCCATCGGTCAATTGGTCATGAACCGTCAAATTACAGGACCAATAATAAATGAGCAAGTTTCACAACTGAGTGCTGGAATTTATATGTTTACTGTAAAAGCAGACAATGGAAGTTTTTTTAACGGTAAATTGATGAAAGAATAGATTAAAAAAAAGATTGAAAACCGCGCAGTTAAATTTCTTTAATCATCCATAAATCACAGGCGAAATGTCCTGAGTCACCTAAAGGTTGATCGATTTTTTTGAAGCCCATTTTTTCATATAAACCAATTGCATTGTGAAGTTCTGGAAGAGTTTCGAGATAAATTTTCTCGTAGCACATATTTTTAGCTTCAAGTGTACACAACCGCATGAGCTCTTCGCCTATTCCTTTTCCACGGTGTTCTTTGAGTAAATAGATCTTCACCAATTCAACACAGTTAGAATCCAAACCTTTTGTAGGGAAAATTCCCGATCCTCCTACTATCCTACCTCCTATTTCCACTACCCAATAAGCTGCTTTTACTTGACTCTCAAAAAGTTCGTACAATTCATCTGTTGTTGGGTCAGTATAAACTGTTCCAGGTTTGTTAACACCATATTCTTCTAAAACAGAGCGAATAACACGAGCAATTTCAGGATTGTTTTCTTTACGTATTGGCGAGATTGTCATAATTGGGTTATGAGAGATTTTGGAGAATAGACAGTAGATGTTAGATGTTAGATGTTAGATGTTAGACTATAGACTATAGACAAGATTACAAGGTATTCGTTAAATGTCTGATGTCTCAAATTTAATGTCTGTATTTTCACACTGTAAAACTCTTTAAGCCTTCAAAATATTCAGCTAAAACTTCTGGATTCACATCACTTGGCGTAAAAATCTCCATCAATTTAGGTTGGCCATCTAAGTCATATGTATAAAATTCTTCCATCTGATTGAGCAGAGATTCTTTATTTGTTGCAGCAAGATAATCCACATTAAATGCTGCGCAAATATGCTTCGCCGAATGGTGATGTTTTGCGACAAAATAAGGCTCGTATTGCTTTGTGCTATTTGGTCCTGGAATAATTTTGAAGATTCCGCCACCGTCGTTGTTAATTAAAATAATTCTCAAATTAGAGGTCAAATACTGATTCCAAAGCGCGTTGCTATCGTAGAAAAAAGAGATATCACCTGTAATCAAAACATGCCAATCCTCTTTTTTAACTGATGCTGCACCCACTGCTGTACTCGTGCTGCCGTCTATTCCGCTCGTTCCGCGATTGGAATTGTACTTTACCAATGAAAGTGGATCAAATAATTGCGCGTATCGAACAACACTGCTATTCGCCAAATGCAAGGTACTATGATCAGGTAAACAATCCAAAACTAAATGGAAAACTGACAAATCACTAAATACCGCTTCTTCACAAAATTCTTTGGTGAAATCTTGGCGTAAGTAATCAATCTGCTTCCATTTGGGCGAATAGCTAATATTACTTATGCGTTCAGACTCGTTCATTTTTCGAACAAACAAACTAGATTCGCAAGAAATAGAAGCCGTAATTTTGCGGAAAGTATCCATTTCTGGGAACTCGAAGCCAATTTTCCAATGTTCGCCAATTGGCCAGTTACGAATTAAACTTTTAATCTTCTTTGAAACAATTGCACCGCCAATTGTTACTAAAATATCGGGTTGAAAGTCAGTATTTTCTTTGTCCAAATGTTCAATTATACGGTCAATGCAATGCACGAAAGCTGGAAAAACTAAATTCGCCGTATTCTCTACCATTATCAAAACACTTGGGTCATTAGAAATTTCTTTCAATTGATGCAAAAGCGCTTCATCTTTTGGAAGTTGACCACATAAGATTAGTTTTTTACCGGCTTTGGACCATTTAGACTGAAAATCTGACCAATCTATTTCTTCACTTACTTCAGCCAAATCGAAAGAAAAATCCTTAAAGAGAGAATGGCCAACTTCTTCTACAACTTTTATCCCGTAAAGCGGTTCTTCAAGTGCAAAATTAATATGAACAGGTCCACGCCAATTGCTATTTGCCAGTTGAAGTATCGCCAAAGTTTCATCTCTCAAAAATTCTTGGTATTCTAATGACTCGTCGTTATCTGTTAATTGTAAAAATTGATGCACATGACTGCCAAAGACTTCTTTTTGCATAATCGTTTGACCGTCACCATGATTAATCCATTCTTCTGGTCGATCTGCACTGATAACGACTAAAGGAATACATTGATAAAAAGCTTCCGTAACGGCTGGGAAATAATTCACGACAGCTGAACCAGAAGTACAAACAACCGCAACGGGTTCTTGCAATTCCAAAGCCATTCCCATGGCGAAAAATGCAGCGCTGCGTTCGTCATGAACCATGGAACAAGAAATTTCTGGGTGTTCATCAAATGAAATCGTCAGAGGTGCATTTCTTGAACCTGGGGAAATAACAATATGTTTCAAACCTGCTTTAACACAGGATTCTACGAACAAATGAACATTTTCTTTCGCGCTCGTTTTATAACTCATGAGGGATTTACTTTTTCTATTGAATTGAGTAAAGTTCGGGCTTTATTTTCCGTTTCTTCCCACTCATCTTCAGGTACGGATTGACTTGTATATCCGCCACCCAAGTATAAAAATGCCTTGCCGTCTTGTATTTGACAACAGCGTAAATTTACATATAAATAGCTGTGTTCATCGCTTATGGAGCCGATAAAACCAGTATACAAATCACGGTGAAAAGGTTCCAAAGTAGCAATCAAATCTTGTGCAACTTTTGTTGGAACTCCAGCAACAGCAGGTGTCGGATGCAATTCCAAAGCGATTTCCATAGCATTTTTATCTGGACTGAAAAATGAAAAATCCGTACGCAAATGTCGAACAGGTCCCGCTTCCATATCGAAAGGGCCGTGTTGCTCGATTTCTTTTAATTCTTGGGTTAAAAGTCTGTTTTGAATGTATTCGCTTACCAAATACTGCTCTTCCACTTCCTTATCCTCCCAATCGTTGACTAGCTCTCCAACTTTCCGTGTGCCTGCAAGCGACATAGTATAACCTTGTCGACCGTGCATGGAAAGCAATAATTCTGGTGTTGCGCCTATCCAAGTCCCAAATTGCGGACTTGAAACCAAGTAAACAAAAGCATTTGGATGATCTTCCATCAATTGGTCGTATAGTTCAAAACATTTATTTGAATCGAAATGAATTGTTTTTATTCTGCCATAAACCGCTTTTCGTAAATTAAAAATTGGAAAAGAATTCAAAAGCGATTCTGCACCAATCAGATATTCTTTTTTTGAAACTGAATATGGAGGTCGATCTGAGAAAAAGA
>JBDNIA010000010.1:0-5030 GCA_041688525.1 Crocinitomicaceae bacterium
ACAAATTACCTTCTTGAAGGAATGTCCAGAATGTTATACCGCATTGATAAGAAGAGAAGGTGAAGTGCAACATTTTTGTCCAAATGAAAGGGGGTGTCCTCCACAAATTAAAGGAAAAATCGAGCATTTTATTGGACGAAAAGCAATGGACATTGAAGGCTTGGGAGCTGAAACTGTCGATCTTTTGGTAGAAAAAGGACTAATAGAAAATGCCGCTGATTTATACGATTTAACTTTTGATGAAATTGTAGAATTGGATAGAATGGCAGATAAGTCCGCTGATAATTTGATGCAAGGCCTGAGAAAATCCAAAGAAAACCCTTTTGAAAAAGTGCTTTTTGCAATAGGAATTCGTTTTGTTGGTGAAACGGTCGCTAAAAAGTTAGCCAAACGATTCAAATCGATGGATAACTTGATGAAAGCTACCTACGATGAACTGATTGAAACCAATGAGATAGGTGAGAAAATAGCTATTTCAGTCCAAAATTATTTCTTGGAAGATAGAAATCGTATTTTCATAAAAAGATTGATGGATGCTGGCTTACAATTCGAAATCAAGGAAGAGGCGGGCGCATCAGAAAAATTAATGAATCAAACTTTTGTAGTTTCCGGAGTGTTTCAAAAATTCTCGAGAGATGAAATAAAAAATACTATTGAAATGAATGGTGGTAAAGTAAGTTCTTCCATTTCAACAAAAACAAATTTTGTGGTTGCAGGTGATAATATGGGACCTGCAAAACTTAAAAAAACAACTGATCTTGGTATTAAAATCATTAGTGAGAACGATTTGTTGAATTTATTAGGATTATGAGCGGTGCAGTATTAGGAAATAGCGGAGAGAAAATTATCGTTTTTTACGCTTACAAAAATGTTTACGACTTCAATAAATTTAGAGAGAGTATGTCTGGCCTGATCAATGCTGAGGTACTGCGAAGTAGCTTGTTAATCATTTTTACAGAAAATGATACAGAGAAATTAAATCTTCCTGAGTCAGTTCGATTTAAATATTTAGCGAAATCTGATTTTAATTTTTTCGGACAAGTGAAAGATAAAAATCTCCGTGAGGCGATGAAAAATAAATTTGATGTGTTATTTGTTTTTGGAAACATACATGAAAATCAACACAAGCGCATCAATAAAATTAACGCGATAAAACGAATTGTTACAAATTCAGCAGGAAATTTGAAATTCGATATTAGTATAAACGCGAATGCGACGAGCGTCGAACAAATAGCTAATTTTACCAGAGAAACTTTAGAAAAAATTCAATCATGAAAAATCTATTCAAAGGAGCAGGTACAGCGCTCGTAACACCGTTTAAAAAAGATTTCAGTATAGATTTCGGCGCTTTAAAGAAATTTATAGAGTTTCAAATCAGCGGTGATATTGATTTTTTAGTAGTGCAAGGCACAACCGGAGAATCGCCCACACTGTCTTGGGATGAAAAAATGGAGATTCTGAAAACAGTTGCAGACGTTAATTACGGTCGTAAACCTATCGTCTTTGGACTTGGAGGAAACAATACCATGGAAATCGTAAATAAAATGAGTGCGGTTCCGAAAACTGTTGATGGAATTTTGTCCGTATCTCCTTACTACAATAAGCCAACTCAAAAAGGTATTGTTGAGCATTTTAAGTACATTGCCTCAAAAACTGATTTACCAATTATTTTATACAATGTACCCGGTCGAACAGGCTCAAATATGGCTTCTGAAACAACTTTGGAATTAGCGAAAGTGAATAATATTGTTGCTGTCAAAGAAGCTTCAGGAAATATGGAGCAAATAATGGAAATTATTCGTTTAAGACCTGAAGAATTTGGCGTTTTATCTGGAGATGACCCTCTTGTAATGCCCTTGGTGTCAGCTGGCGCGGATGGCGTTATATCTGTTGTGTCAAATTCCTTTCCGAAACAATTTTCAAATATGGTGAAATGGACAGCAACGGAGAAACACAGAGATGCCGTTGCCATTCATTACGATTTGACAGAAATTACACGCTTGTTTTTCGCTGAAGGAAATCCAGGCGGAGTGAAAGAAGCATTGGTTGGACTAGGGTTGATGGAAAATTATATGCGCATGCCTTTACACAATGTTTCTCCCCAATTAGCGGCTAAAATAAAAGCCGAAACACAACGAATCATAAAAGCATCAGGTCTTTCTGACTAGAATCAAAATATAACTTAACTTTGAAGTCTCGTCTAAAGCGAGACTTTTTTATTTTATACTATGACAAAATTTCAAGAAATAATTCAAGCGATTGACGGAGCTGAAAACATCGTAATTACTGCTCATAAATCGCCAGATGGTGATTCAATCGGCAGTTCAATGGGGATTTACCATTACTTGAGATGGAAGAATAAAAAGGTTCAAATTTGTCATCCGGATCCATTTCCTAACTTTCTTTCGTGGGTGCCTGAGGTAGATCAGGTGTTAAACTTTGAAGAAAATGAAGAGCAAATCGTTCATGCAATGGCCAAAGCAGATTTAATCTTTGCTTTAGACTACAATCACCCAAGTCGAATTGGTGATTCTATGGCTTCATTATTAGAAGGCAAGCGCAACAAAACTGTTATGATTGATCATCATCTAAATCCAGCTGATTTCGCATATATTTCGTTAAGTCAACCAGAAGTTTGTTCTACAGCACAGTTAGTATACGAACTTATAGTTGCGGATAACAAGGAATTCTTAAATGCATCCATGGGCGAACCATTGTATTTGGGGATAATGACTGATACTGGTTCTTTTCGATTCAACTCAGTTACGCCAAGAACACATGAGATTTTGGCCAGTTTGCTTGAAGTTGGTGTGAATCACACTGCAATTCACGAAGCTGTTTTTGGACAAAATTCTTTAGACCAATTGCGATTAAGATCATATGCGATTTGCAACAAATTGGAGATAATTGAGAATGGGAAAGTTGCAATTTTATCGCTTTCAGAGCAAGAATTAAACGATTATAATTACATAAAAGGCGACACAGAAGGTCTCGTGAACGTGGCCTTAAGTATTGCTGGAGTGAAATTAGCCGTTTTCCTTCAAGAGAAAGATGGGAAAGTAAAAATATCTTTCCGTTCAAAAGAAGAGCAAGTGGTAAATCAACTTGCGGCAGATCAGTTTGAGGGAGGCGGTCATGCTTACGCATCTGGAGGAATTAACTTTGATTCACTTGAGCCGACTATAGCCAAGTTAAAGAAAGTTTTGCATACATACGTAATATGAGATTATCATTTATAGTTTTTGTAATCGTGTTTTTGGTTTCCTGTGACGATAATCAGCCAGAAGCAAAGCCGGAGGTGAATTGGTCCAAAGAAAATTCCACGGATTTAAATAAAGAATTGGCCGCGCAAGAAAAAATTGATATTAAATTGTATTTAGATCGAAAATCAACTTGGGAAATGAAAGAAACGGGTTCGGGTTTGCACTATTGGGTTTACAAGAAAGGTCAATGTCCGCAAGCTCTGTCAGGCAGTATAGCACAGGTCAGTTTCAATATTTCTCTTCTAGATGGAACCTTTTGTTACAACACAAATGAAGATGAAATTGAAGAGTTCAGAGTAGATAAAAGTCAAGTAGAAACCGGCGTGCAAGAGGCAATTAAGTTAATGCGTGAAGGAGATAAAGCCAAGTTGATAATCCCTAGCCATTTGGCGCATGGATTGACAGGCGATATGAATAAAATACCACCTCTAACGCCTATTGTTGTTGATATTGAGTTATACAAAGTGAAATAATGAGGACATATATAAGTTTATTTTTAATTGCTGTTTTTGCTGTTTCGTGCAAAACAGACCAAGTTAAGAAAGCTAAAGCAAGCGAACCAGTGCCCAAAAAGGAATTTGAATTAACTTTGGATAAGGGGAAATTAGACTCTTTGATAATGGACAACGGAATAATAATCCATTGGCTAAATAGAGGAGAGGGAGATAGTTTGAAACGCGGCGATTGTGTGGATATTGAATACAAAGTATTTCTTTCAAACGGAAAACTTATTGAGGGAAATCATCTTTTAAATATAGCCTCTTTTCCATTCGTAGTAGGTTTCGGAATGCAAACGAAAGGTTGGGATATAGCTTTGCAAAAAATGCGAGCCGGGGATGAAGTCGAAATTTTTATCCCAAGCGAATGGGCACGTGGCGATAAAGCGGTAGAGGGAATGATACCTGCTAATTCGGATAATATTGTTTATATAAATGCATTGAGGACGCGAAAACCAACTCGAGTGATTGACAAAACGAAAGTGTATGTTTTTGAACAAAATACAAGAAACAAAGTGAAGTTTGATTCCAAGAATACAATTGTGTTTCACACAATGATAAGCAGTCCGAGTAATCCTATGTATTTCAATTCGTTCCGCACAAATAAGCCCTTTAGGTCTAAAATGCAAGATGCAGGACTATTGCCTGGATTAAAAAAAGCGTTAAACAATGCTAAAAAATCAGATCGAATGTATGTTGTTATTCCAAGCGAAGAAGGATATGGAGCTAATGGGTACTTAGATTTGGTAAAAAGTAATGAACCTTTACTTTTTAATATCTTCGTAATGGATGTTTTTTAAAAAGACATAAAAAAGGTAGTTTTGTCGAATTTATATACATTTTAAGGTTAAATAATGCTTTTTAAAATTTTCTTTTCTTTCATTGTCATCTCTTTATGGTCTTTTCAGTCTGCGTCGCAAGTGGCGGTTGATACCATTAATACGAAAAATGGAACTATCGTTATGTTTCAAGACAGAACATGGCAATATCTTGATGATCTCGAATTTGACGGAATATTAAATCAACATCTACACGGTATAATCAGTTCTATTACTGGGCTTGATTATATTCAAACATGGGACAATGACGTCTGCTATACCTCTGACAGACAAAATGATTTATCAAAACTAAACGATACGCTTTGGCTTTGTCTTTTAAATGACGACGACAACGATTTTAAAATGCCATTTGATGGTGTTGTAACTTCTCGTTACGGTTATAGAAGCGGACGCTATCATAATGGAATTGATATTGACCTTGAAACTGGAGA
>JBDNIA010000411.1:0-6338 GCA_041688525.1 Crocinitomicaceae bacterium
CACTTGATGGCAACTAAAGCAAATATAAAAGCACGTACTCGAGGTAATCCAGATCCTAAATGGTCCGAATGGGAGACTATGAATGGCAAAGAGTACCACAACTATCGTCGGAGCGCTATCCAATATTACTATTCCGAATACAAGACTGCCGATCTAATGGCGGACGTTTATGCTTGGATGAAAGAAAACAAATATACCGCAGAAGATATTAAGTTTGCTAAATCTAATGGTTCTTCAGGAATGAATCAAACTGCAATCATTGCACGTTGTCTACGTACTGGCATGCCTGATTTTAATCCTAAACACAATGAACACTGGCAGGTACTAGGCGGAACTAGCGGAGAAATCAAACCAGTTACTGACTTTGTAAAAGAACGGATTGCCGAAGCAATTGCTAAAGGAAAAGCAGGATATGTTGAACCTGTAGAAGTCAATCCTAATGCTCCTAAAGCATATGTTCCCAGTATTCAAGAACGTGTTCGCGATGCTGCTTGGGCAATGACTGATGAAATTGAAGATGCATTAGAATTGTTTAATGCAGACATGGATGCGTTTGATCCTAAATTGTTTAACATGTTAAAGTTGTTGCGAGGAAAACAGGTTAAAGCTGCTCATGCTCGTATTATTAAAGACCTGTATGTTAGACAGCATGAAGAATTAGCGGAAGCTAACGGCACTAAAGATGAGCAATTGAAAGAAGCCTATGCACATATGTCAAAGGCTAATCTTAAAAAGATTACACTGTTCTATCAAGAAATCGTAAGTGCTTGCGACATGTTGGCACAGGAGGCCAAAGTCAATCGTAAGCCAAAAGCTCGTAAGGCCAAACCTGTAGAGAAGATCATTGGTAAACTTAAATATGCTAAAACACACGAGCCACTAAAGTTAGTTTCAGTTAATCCTGCTGATATCATTGGCAGCAAAGAATTGTGGATTTACAATGTAAAAACACGTAAACTAGGCAAGTATGTTGCAGCCGAGTTTCACGAATTGGGTGTTAAAGGCACAACAATTACAGGATTCAACGAAACACTCAGTGTACAAAAAACTTTGCGTAAGCCAGAAGATCAATTCAAAGAGTTCAAAGCTGCTGGTAAGGTGCAGTTACGCAAGTTCCTTGACGATATCAAAGCTGTAGATATCAAACTAAACGGACGTATTAACGAAGATACTGTACTGCTCAAAGTGCAATAAATAGTGATGTAGGCTAAAAAGCAGGTTTAGGCCTGCTTTTCTCTTGGCGGATAAATACATTACTATGAATAACATTGATAATATTTTATCCGCATTGGGCGATGAGCTTAAAGGGTTAGCGCAACAAAGTGCGCCAAATACTAAAGAGATAGCTCGTAAACTTCCGTTACGGTCCTTGACGGGAGATCACATCAATGGCGGCACTGTGCAAAACTTTGCCAGTACAGGTATCAAAGATACTGCCACAAAACCACAACTGACCATTGACGATTTTGGGGTTCATGCCACTAGATTAACTGTAGAAAATTTAGAAAATTTAACAGTGAGTGGCACATTAAAAGTTAAGATTTTAGAAGTTGACGAAATCAAAGCTGACATCAAATTTGAAAAAGATACTCCTATTGTATTTTCGGGCGATCAGTTAGACGGAAAAGGACTACTATGGGCAGGCAGTGGTCATACTAAACAGTTTATCTTTTCAAGTAAGCCGGACAGATTCTTTGTATCAGAGAATATGGACTTTGCTCGCGGTAAAAGTATCACGGTTAACAATATTAAACTGATTGACGAAAACGAACTAGGACCAACTGTTACAAAAAGTAATCTCCGTGAAGTTGGGCAGTTGAACGGATTAATTGTCAACGGTGATGTTAGAATTGATCAATACATTGTGTACGACAGTACCACTAACAGATTAGGCCTAGGCACCGAAGAACCAAATGCTGCACTCAGTATAGTAGACAACGGAGTAGAAATCGTTCTAGGTAGTATCCACGGTGTAAAGGGATTTATCGGAACATACGCCAGTCACAATTTAGAAATTGGCACTGACAATACTGCAAGAATCACTATTGAAGCGAGCGGCAATATTATCTTAGGCAATGCTACGTCCAAAGTAAACGTATTGGGATCATTGGCTGTTAACGTTACTAACCCCGATCCACGTAGTGCATTACATGTTAACGGTGCTATTAAATTTAATAACAAGCTACATCTTTGCGATAATGAAGCGCCTACTTCGGGAACCTTTACTACAGGCGACGTTGTTTGGAACAGTAATCCACAGCCTGGTAGATTTGTAGGTTGGGTATGTACTAGAGAAGGCAGTCCGGGGCTATGGAGCGGATTTGGCAGACTCGAGTAATGTCAAAGGCCGTTGTTATTGGCAACGGTGAAAGTCGGCGGCTCGTTGATCTAGAAACTTATAGACCAGATCATATATTAATAGGGTGCAATGCCATTTATAGAGATATTACAGTAGATCATCTTGTATGCTGTGATAGACGAATGGCTGCAGAAGCTACTAATAATCAAGAAACTAAAAATACGCTGATCTATGTCCGCCCAGATTGGTTTCATTTTTTTAGAAAAATACAAAAAAATAAAAACATTAGACTAGTTCCTGTTTTACCTTACACGGGTGATACAAAGAAAGATAATCCCGATCATTGGGGCAGTGGCGGGTTTGCTATTCTGTTAGCAGCAAGTTTAAAATTTGACAGTGTTGAATTAATTGGGTTTGATTTATATTCGATAGACAAGTCAGTTAATAACATCTATAAAGATACAATTAATTATTCCAAAGCCAACACTCAGCCTGTTGATTATTCTTATTGGGTATATCAAATATCTAAAATCTTTATATATTGTACCAATACACAGTTCATTATAAGAAATCATGCATTATGGCCTATGCCAAGCGAATGGCAAAAAAATAACGTTAATTTTGTTGCATTATAAATAGTTTTCTAGTATAATAGTTACTAGTGGACTCTGACGCTCATCCCACTTTAAATACTCTGCGTGTCATTGTTTACAAGGAAAAATAACAATGGCAAAATATCTTTCAACAAAAACTTACGGAAATGATAGAGGGCTGTCATGTTGCTTTAGACAATGGCGTGCCACACACAGTCATTGCTCGTTGCTACACGGTTACTCGATTGGCATTAAACTGATTTTTGAATCTACTGAATTAGATGAGAAGAACTGGGGAATGGATTTTGGGGGCATGAAGCCTTTTAAAGAATGGGCTGATCACATGTTTGATCACACACTGGTAGTGGCTGAAGATGACCCTATGCTTGAATTCTTCAAGCAAATGAATTCCATGGTCGATATGGGCAGTGTTGATCCTGCTAGTAGTGTTCCACATGAGCGCGGTGCATTATGCAATCTACGAATCGTGCCAGGCGTCGGCTGTGAAATGTTTGCCAAGCTGTGTTATGAACAAATGGAAAAGATTTTGCGAGATGGTCCTCATCGTTATCCACTCAACCCAACAGTACGCATTAAAAGCGTGGAAGTATTTGAACATGCCGGAAACTCCGCAACCTACGAAGGCCAATAAATGAAAATAGCTGTAATCGGTGCAGGCATTGCAGGAGTTACTGCTGCCTACTTTCTTGCTCGGTCAGGTCACGAAGTCGTAGTTTTTGAAAAAGAAAGATATCCTGCAATGAAGACTAGCTATGCTAATGGTGGGCAGGTAAGTGTTAGTAACAGTGAAGTTTGGAATACCTGGAGTAATGTTAAGAAAGGCATTAAATGGATGTTGCAAAAAGATGCTCCTCTATTGATTCGGCCTACATTTGAGTGGCGAAAGATTAAATGGATGAGTGGGTTTCTTCTACATACCTTAGCTGGAGTATATGCTCGCAATACTGCTGAAACTATTAGACTAGGCATCGAATCTAGGCAACTATTAGAAACTATTGCCAAGGACGAAAACATTGAGTTTGATCAAAGGCAATGTGGTATCTTACATTTTTACAAAGATAAAGATTATTTTTATAATGCTCAAAGTGTAAAAGATCTTTACGAAGCTAACGGATGTGAATGGAAAATCTTAGAACCTAATCAAACTAAAAGTCTTGATCCTGCACTGGAAAACATAGAAAATATTGTTGGTGGTGCTTGGACTCCAAGTGATTGGACCGGTGACATTCATAAATTTTGTAGGCAGTTACTCAACGTCATGAAAGAAAAATATAATGTTAAATTCTACTGCGATGTTGAGGTTACAGATTTAAACATGTTAGATCAATACGAGAGAATTGTCGTTGCCAACGGTGTAGAATGTTATCATCTTGCTAAAACTATTGGAGAAACCCTTCCAGTATATCCAGTTAAGGGTTATAGTATTACTATTGAGCTTGACAAGGAAAGTGCTAAACATGCACCTACTGTCAGTTTATTAGACGATCAAGCTAAGATCGTAACAGCTAGACTGGGCAATAGATTTAGAATAGCAGGTACCGCTGAGTTATCAGGAGAGAACTGGGATATCCGTAAAGATAGGATTAAACCTTTATTAGATTGGGTAAATGTCAACTTTCCAAAAATTGATACTAGTAATTATACTAGCTGGGCATGTCTTAGACCAATGACTCCAAACATGATGCCGATCGTTCGACAAAGCAAGACTAATCCTAAAGTATACTATCATGTAGGGCATGGACACTTAGGATGGACTTTAAGTGCAGGTACTGCTAAAAAACTTTCTACTATGATTAATGTTTGATACAGTTTAAACATTGGTAAATAATTCTATGCATACATTCAATATTAATAATCTATCAATTTCAAATAATAATAAAATATTTGTAATTGCCGGACCTTGTCAAATTGAAAGTCAAGATCATACTGATTTTATTTCAGGTGCAATAAAAGAAATTTGCGATAGTGTCGGAGTCGGGCTAATTTTTAAAAGTTCGTTCGATAAAGCCAATAGGTCAAGTGTTAACACTAAAAGAGGTGTTGGTATTGATCAAGGATTGCAAATTTTAAATAGCGTAAAGCATCGATTGGGTATTCCCATTATAACGGATATTCACGAAACCGTTCAAGCAGCCCTTTGTGCAGATGCAGGAATAGATGTTCTACAAATTCCTGCGTTTCTTTGTAGGCAAACAGATTTATTGTTAGCGGCAGGAGCTACTGGTCTTGCAGTTAACATTAAAAAAGGACAGTTCCTTGCTCCGCATGATATGAAAAATGTTGCTGAGAAAATTTCATTAACTGGTAACAACCGAATTATGTTATGCGAAAGAGGATATACACACGGTTACAATAATCTTGTAGTAGATATGCGCAGTTTGCCTATTATGGCCAGTACGGGATATCCTGTTATTATAGACGCAACCCACGCAGTACAAGCACCCGGAGGATTAGGACAAACAAGTGGCGGGGATCGTTCGTTTGTTCCGGTAATTGCTCGAGCAGCCGTTGCAGTTGGGGTTGCTGGTGTTTTTATGGAAGTTCACGAAAATCCCGATAATGCTCCGAGCGATGGCCCTAATATGGTTTGCTTGGAAAATTTAAAACCGATATTAGAAGATTTAATAGCTATCGATAGAATTGTCAAACGAAACTAAAGCAGAACGTAAAGCTCGTAAAGCTGCTGCGCGAGCAGAAAAAGAACATACGTCATCAGCAGCTATGCTACAAACTGATCGAGATCAAATAACAATATTGTGTGTTAGGTTAGGCAATAAGTATGGGCGAGAATATGTAGAAAGATTGCGCAATATGGTCAGCAGGCATATTACAGTACCTTACGAGTTTGCCTGTCTAACGGACGATCAACATCCGATTGAAGGCGTTCGCAGCATTGTGATATCTGATCAAGGCTATGCAAAAAAATGGTGGCATAAGGTTCATATGTTTGATCCTTTGATGCCGTTAAAAGGACGTATAATATATCTTGATCTTGATGTTGTTATTAGTGATAATATTGATAAGTTGGCATTATTTGATACAAACTCATTTGTAGGTATATTAGACTTTAATAGAAAGTTTCATGCTAGTTGGAAATATCTCAACAGCAGTGTTATGGCGTGGAATCACGGAACACAAACACACATTTACAGTCAATTCACAGCTAATCCAAACGAAGCCATGCGCCTGCAAGGTGACCAAGATTGGATTTGGAAAGTGGCCAAGGATCGGATCAAATGGTGGCCAAAAGATTGGATACAGAGTTACAAATGGGAAATTCGCAGCAGAGATGAGTTAGTTGTAAGGAACAGTAAGCGACAATTCAAAACTGTTCGAGACGATGTTGTAATTCCAAAAAACTGTTCTATTGCTGTATTTCACGGAGATCCAAATCCTCTAGATGTACAGGACAAATACGTCATTGA
>JBDNIA010000412.1:0-3394 GCA_041688525.1 Crocinitomicaceae bacterium
AAAAAAACAAAAACAAAAATTATTCGTGTTGCCGAAAGCTGCCCAGTAGCAAAATCTGTTTCACCAGAAATAGTAATAAACGTAGACACACAATTTTAAAATGAGAGAAAGTAATACATATATTAAACCAACTCCTTCTGATGTTATATTCGGAATTCGAACGGTTATTGAAGCGATAAGAAGTGAGCGAGAAATCAATAAAATAATGATTTTGAAGGGCATGAACAAAGAGCTTTTTCAAGAATTGAAAGAAGAGTTAGCAAACAAGAATTACTACCTGCAATTTGTTCCAATAGAAAAGTTAGATCGAATTACACAAGAAAATCACCAAGGTGTAATTGCTTATGTCTCTCCAATCGAATATCAAAATATAGAAGAGTTGATTGATTTGCGAACCGAGCAAGGATTAAAAAGTAATATTCTTGTACTTGATAGAATTACAGATGTTAGAAATTTTGGTGCAATTGCCCGGACAGCTGAATGCCAAGGAGTGGATGCTATCGTTATTCCTTCAAAGGGATCAGCAATGGTTACAGCTGACGCAATGAAAACTTCTGCAGGTGCTTTAAATAGAATTCCGGTTTGTAAATCTGATGACTTGAAAAACAGTTTATTTTATATGCAACAATCTGGATTTCGAATTGTGGCATGCACGGAAAAAGGTAATGTACCACTTTATGAAGTGAATTTCAGAGGATCGGTTGCAACCATTTTTGGATCTGAAGAAGATGGAATAACAAGCGATTTATTGAATTTAGCTGACATCAAAGCAAGAATACCAATGAGGGGTGTAATTGCGTCAATGAATGTTGGTGTTTCAGTTGGAATGGCTTTGTACGAGAAAACGCGACAAGAATTACATGGATAAACTTTCATTAAACTCTTTGTGGAGCGAACACAAAACATTTTTTGTGTTGCTAATCATTGGTTTAGGTCTCCGCTTAGCGTTTATTGAATATCAAGGTTTATCGAACGATGAATTGAGTGCTTGGTACCGAACACGGTTTTCGGATTGGTCGGAGTTTTGGTTTCTAGGGGTGAAAGACGGGGATATGCATCCTGGATTTTATCAAGTTTTTCTCTGGATTTGGGTTCGAATATTTGGCGAATCGGAATTGACCATCCGTTCCACATCATTGCTATTTTTTGGATTAAACGTAGGTCTTTTGTATGTTATTTCCTGTCGATTTTTCTCTAAATATACAGGATTGATTATTGCAGCATTCTACGTTTCTCTTTCCTTCTTAATTATCAATACCACTGCAGCTCGCCCATATAATTCAGGTGTATTCTTTCTTTTATTGACGTTTTATACTTTGCTCAAAGTTGATTCTGAGGAAAATAAAGGAGAGTTAAAAACATGGGGACTTCTAATATTAGGGTTTTTAGGAGCAATGTTCTCTCATTACTTCGCCTTTCTAACCGCAGGATTGATCGGTGTTTTAGCTTTGACTTTCCTTTCTCGAGAAAAAATAGTAGGGCTGGTTACTTCGGGCTTTATAGCTCTATTGCTTTTCTCATTTCATTTGTCTACAACATTACACCAACTGCAAAAAGGCGGAATAGGGTGGTTGGATAAACCTGATTTTTTCTGGTGGATAGATTTTCTAAAGCAAACTTTTCAAGACTCTTGGTGGATGCTTGCTTTGGCATTAATTGTAATTGTTTTCGTTAAGAATAACAATTTGAACATTTCCAAAAATCAATCTTTTGCAATGAAGATTACAGTCTTTACAGGTGTTGTAGCTTATTTAATCTCGGCGTTTTATACACCAATATTAAGAGAATTGGTTTTTCAGTTTATCCTTCCTTTTTTGTTTCTGGGGATCCTAGGCGCAATTCAACCTAATTTGGAAAGGTAAAGTGGGAAACTGAAGAAATTTGCTCCGTTTGTAATAGTTCTTCTATTCGCGTTGCATAGCATTTTTATAGTGGATTTATTTAAGCCCAAACATTACGGGGTTTTTAGAGAACTCGGCAATAATCAAAATGAATGGGTGATTCAGCGGAAAGCAAAAAATATAACGTTTGCTGAAAATTTCAATAATGTAGCGTATATCAATTATTATTTAGACTCTACAGTGACGGAGGAAATAGTTGATTGGGCAGGTCAAAGAGCGGTTTATCAACTGCACAATCGTGCGAAAAACGCAAAAACTGCCTATTTCCTCTATAATTGGAGTAATAATTACAATACGCCAATGTTTCTAGAGTGTATTCGACGGAGTTTTCCGCGTATTGCAAATCAAAAAACCTATTTTAACAGTGGTTCTTATTTGTTTTCGAAAACTTTTAAGGATAATGTTATAAACAAAAGAGAATTAACGGAAGTTTTCGAAGGAGGACTAATTGAAGGAGAAGAATTTTTCGGTGAGTTTAAAATCAATGTTGGTGATATTCGGAGTGAATTGAAGTACAAAGAATATATGCTTCTTGAATCTAGAGCGAGTGTTTCGGATATTAAGTCTTTTTATATGGTTGTAACTGCTGAGCGTAATGGCGAATTTCTACAGGTCGATTCTATTCCAGTCATGTACTTCGCTTACAATCAGATCGAGTTGTCAAATCAAACGGGAATGAACGATTATTTTATGGCCTTTGATTTACCAAAGAAATTGAAGAATGACGATATCATTAAAATTTACTGTTGGAATCCTGAAAAAGGAGAAATTATGATTAACAACATGAAGCTGTTTGCGGTAAAATTTTAAGGCCTGAAAACCCAAGGTAGTTTTGCGGGTAATTCATTGAGATGTTCAACTACGTTATCATCTTTTCTTACTTTATGTTTTCCGCGGTGATTGAAGAATATTGATTTCATCCCGGCGTTTAATCCGCCTAAGTAATCGGCCTCATAGTTGTCGCCAATCATTGCACTTTTTTCTTTAGGAGACTTGGCTTTTTCCATTGCATGACGGAAAACACGACTGTCGGGTTTTGTTACACCAACTTCTTCTGAACAAACGATTATATCGAAGAAACTTTTCAGACCTGCCTCACGAATTTTAATATGTTGTACCTCTAGAAATCCGTTGGTAATAATGTGTAGTTTATAACCTTCATTGTGCAGATTGGTTAAAGTTTCAATGGCTCCAGGGAAAAGATTTTTCTGGTAAGGAGAGATTTCAATATAGGAATCACTCAAACGTTGCACTAAATCTTCATCTACAATATTAAAATATTTTAAAGCGTCTGAAAAACGTTTGGTGCGCAATATTTCTTTGTCAATTTTACCGCGTCCATATTGCTGCCAAAGTAATTTATTAGCGTTTTGGTAGACCCCGTGAAAAGTTGAAAATTTCTCAATTTTTTCATTGAGTTTGCTCTCCTGAAACATCTGTTTTAAGGCGCTTTTAGAGTTTTTTTCAAAATCCCAAAGGGTATGGTCTAAGTC
>JBDNIA010000413.1:0-2177 GCA_041688525.1 Crocinitomicaceae bacterium
CAATATAAAATTCAAAATGGCACCGACTTGCCAGCTATGAACTTAGGTCAGGTTATTCAAGGATGGACGATCGCATTTCAGCAAATGAAAAAAGGGTGAAAATATCGCATTTCAGTACCTTGGACTTTGGCTTACGGTGAAGAAAGAAACTGTGAGTCTTTAAACTTCTATATTGAATTCAATGATTTCGGACCAAAGGGAACGTTGAAAAAAGAGGAACCACAAATGATGCCCCAATAACGAGCAGAATTTATAGGATATAAAAAAAGAGACTACAATTTGTAGTCTCTTTTTTTTGTTTAAAATAATTCCTGGAATTCCTGTTTTAAATATTCTACCGCAATTTCCGAAGGCAAATCCCCAACTTCCCCAATAATTTCGAATATTTTCCCAGCTAAATCAGTAGACATACTCGTGTCTGTCATTTGTTGACCAGCGACATTAATAATTTTAACCGTCTCATCTTTGGCGCTTTTAAGTAATTTCCACCCGTCAATTGTGATGAATAATTGTTGCGTAACATTGTGTTCAAATTCTTCTCGAACGGCTTTAATTAATTCTGATTGAAAAACTTTAGCAGGCAGTACAGGGTTGTGAGTGCGCATGACCAAAGAATTAGGATGAATTCGCTCCAAGAGTAAAATAGATCGTTGATACGCTTCCATGCGTTCAGTCATGAAATTTTCACTTCTCTTTTGCTTACTCATTTCCAGTTGTAAACGTCGCATTTCTTTTTCGCCTTGCTTTTTTAAGAATAAGGCTGTAGTCATGAATACGATAGCCGCCGGAACAATGGCAACAATTAGTTGGAGAAGAATATCCATATTTCGTTTAAAATTTAAGTTGACACAAATATACAGGTATATCGTTGAGTTTGATTCCGACTGTCAGGGGGTTATTAAAGATTGGGTTGTTAAAAAAGTATTTTCAAATTTTAAATTCTAGAAAATTTGCCAAATGCCCAACAAGATTTGCTTTTTGATAGAATTTCAATTTATCTTAAATTAAAATGCTCTCTTTTCAACAACTATTACCTCATTAACCGTCAAATAACCCAGCAATCTGATCAACTTTTTTCCGTAACCTTGTGAAAACAAGTATTAGCATGAGTCCAGCGATTGTAATAACTATCATTGCCGCCTATTTCGGAGTATTATTACTCGTCGCACATTTTACCTCCAAAGGTGCCGACAACGATTCTTTCTTTACTGGAAACAAGAAAAGTCCGTGGTATTTGGTTGCTTTCGGAATGATAGGAGCTTCTCTATCTGGTGTAACATTTCTGTCCATTCCAGGATGGGTTGGAAATCCTGATAATCAGTTTTCATACATGCAAGTTGTTTTCGGTTATTTGCTCGGCTATATCGTTGTTGCATATGTGCTTATGCCGATATATTACCGCATGAATTTAACCTCAATCTATACATATCTGGAACAAAGATTCGGTTATTATTCGCACAAAACTGGAGCTATTTTCTTTTTGGGAAGCAGGTTACTAGGTTCTGCAATTCGTTTATTGCTTGTAGCCAATGTTCTCCAAATATTCTTGTTTGATCAATTGCATGTCTCTTTTGAAATGACTGTTTTTCTCTCAATTGTTTTAATTTGGATTTATACGCAAAAGGGTGGAATCAAAACCATTATTTGGACAGATACTTTGCAAACTTTTTTTATGATTGCTGCTGTTTTATTGATGTGCTATATTATTGTCGGCGACTTAAATTTGCACAACAAAGGAGTTATTGCTTCAATAACTGATAGCCAATATTCGCGGATATTCTTTTTCGACGATTGGGCCGCGAAAAACTACTTTTGGAAGCATTTCTTAGGCGGGATTTTCATCGCTATTGGTATGACTGGTCTCGATCAAGACATGATGCAGAAAAACCTTTCTTGTAAGAATATCAAAGAAGCCCAGAAGAACATGATGAGTTTTGCAGTAGTGCTTGTTTTTGTAAATCTTATTTTTCTCGGTTTAGGAGCCTTACTTTACATGTATTCTATTGAAACTGGAATAGGGCAGGGCGCAGCTGGTGACGATTTATTTGCTACAATCGCTTTAAATCCCAAAACTGGAATTTTCGTTGGTATTTTGTTTTTAGTAGGACTAATAGCAGCCGCTTACTCCAGTGCTGATAGTGCGTTGACGGCCCTAACAACTTCTTTCTCTTTCGATA
>JBDNIA010000414.1:0-2036 GCA_041688525.1 Crocinitomicaceae bacterium
AAAAAAGAACTGTGGCCGCACTGTGTGAATCTTGATGTAGATGACACAGGAATTAAAATTGACAATGTTGAGATATGGTTAGGCAAACACTTAGGGTCATTTAAGGATCAGTGGAATGCTGTCTATTATTATAACAGCACCGACTTTTATTTTAAAGAAGGCAAAGATGCTACCTTGTTTGCATTGAAGTTCTCGTCATGACAGTGACATTGCCTTATGATCCGGAGTGGAAAGCTCTGGAATGGGCTAAAAAACACTGCACAAGTTATACCACGAATACGGTATTTACTACTAGTGTCCATGAGGGAGACTGTTATAGTATTGTTTATTATTTTAGTGATGAGCGGGACGTTACACTGTTTACGTTAAGGTGGAGCAGATGAAATTTCGAGCCAAGGTGTCGGCAAGCCCTATGAGCCGCGATTGGGAACAACGCCTTGCCTGGTGTAGAAGCACATTTGGATCTGAGTCGCATGATCGATGGATGCCCAAGCATTGTTACGAGTTTAGATTTACCAACGAACAAGATTTGGCATTTTATCTATTGAGGTGGGGCATATAATGGATTTATATCCTTGGCAAGAACGATTAGTAGATGCTATGATAAAAAATAAAGGACAGAAGATGACTATGTTCACTGCTAGACAATTAGGTAAAAGCGCCCGGACTCAACAGGCCATAGACCGACTTATGCGTGATTTAACCAGTAAGCCTGTTAGTGATCTTATACTGAGTGAAGGCCAAGTTTATGGATCACGCTACTATTGTGTGGAACCTATTGGAGGCAATTGGTTAGATATGGAAGTGTGGGCGTTGGACACCTACGGCGGTACCGGCAGTATTTGGGGGCAGGCCGACAACGATGTACCAGGGACCTATGCTCGATGGTATATGAACGACCGCAGGTTTTGGTTCCGTAACGAGGCAGACATAACAATGTTTGTATTAAAATGGAGATAATAGACTATACTGACTACATGGTATTGCCCTGTGGAGGAGTTGCCTATTATGACGAGCCTCGGTTTGGAATGAACTATTTCTGTGCTCAATGCAATACTATAGTAGGCAGTCGAGACATGCCTGTAGAGTGCCAGAATGAAGAGGCCAAGTGGGAATTAAACAAGATGCTAGGCGGTCCAGGTTGGGACTATTTTGCAGAACCAGATGAGTTTTTCTAATATGGCAATAAGCAGTTTTAGTGGTGGGTTAGATATGCAAGCAACGTCAGGATGGATAGGCAAAAAACCTACTAAGACTATATATCAATATAATCAAGTAGGAGACCGTGTGGAAGAATGTAAAGAAGTAATTGTACATACATTTAAAATGGATGATGTAGAAGACCCTGATCTATATGCTGCCGAACCATTATGGAATTGGCAACAAAGCGATATCGGAAAATGGATTATGGAACATGCTGCTGAGTCTCCAAAGTGGCATAGACATGCTGACCCATACAACTATGGATATGTTTTCCAAGTACATGCCAAACTAACAGGTCCAGCATTAACAGAATGGTTTTTAAGATATGGGAACAAGCCCAGCAGTGATTAAGGCTCGTCGAACGGAATAGGATCTATTAGAAGACGAGCGATTAATGGCTTTGCTCGACCATTATCATCTTATTCAAATAGATAACGACAATAATTTTGCAGAAAAGCTCACATGGTGCTTGACCAATTGTCAAAGTAAATTTAGAGACCTGAGCAGCCACAATGGCCGAGCCTGGTATTTTCAAAATGAACACGATGCTTCGATGTTTGCTCTAAAATGGGTATAACAGTGGTGTATCTCAACGATACCGGTATTCCCTACGATCAAGCTGAAGCATTTTTCGCCGAAGCAGCAGCATGGGCCACTAGACAATGTTCCAGTTATGTTGATTATCATGTACAGGATGTATCGGATGTTTCCTATACCAACGACTTTATAACCCAATATGGATTCGACGATCCAAAAGATGCGTTGATGTTTAGATTGAAATGGAAAGGTACTTGACTTTACTCGTCGTCTGTGTTATAATAGTTTGTTGTTAA
>JBDNIA010000057.1:0-5206 GCA_041688525.1 Crocinitomicaceae bacterium
ATGTGAATAATATCATCTTTTCTTCTTCTTGTACCGTTTACGGCGAGCCAAAGAATACAATAGTTGTTGACGAAAATTCAGGGATTCAAGTGGCAACCACGCCCTACGGAGAAACAAAAATTATTGGAGAAAAAATACTTTTCGATTGCCAAAAAGCAAATAATGATTTAAAAATAACCGCTCTTCGTTATTTCAATCCAATTGGTGCCCACAAAAGCGCACTTATTGGAGAATTACCCATTGGCAGACCAGCAAATTTGTTGCCTTATATTACCCAAACTGGTATTGGTAAATTAGAAGAACTTACAGTATACGGAAACGATTATAACACGGAAGACGGCTCCTGTATTCGCGATTATATTCATATCGAAGATCTCGCTGACGCCCATGTGAGAGCATTGCAAAATTCTATCAAATCAAAATCTGGTTTTATGGAAAAAATAAACGTCGGTACGGGCAAAGGAACCAGTGTTCTTGAATTAATAAAAGTTTTTGAAAAAGTAAGTGGTCAAAAATTAAATTATAAAATTGGGCCAAGAAGAACGGGAGATGTTCCGGCTATTCATGCGAATGCAGCACGAGCAAAGCAAGTTTTAAATTGGACAGCAACACGCACCTTAGAAGAGTCTGTACTTTCGGCTTGGAAATGGGAACAATACAACGCAACACTATGAAATTATTTATTGGAACAATTCTACTTTTCTCGTCACTCACCAGTTTCGGTCAATACGATAGTAAAGGAGAAAATGAAGTTTCAAGATTTCGTCCGGGAACAATGTGGTTCTTCACAGGAATGCGGCCAGCTAAAATTGAGAAGACGAGAAAATACGATAGACTTATTTTCGATGTCTTATATAATGATTGGACAGGCGATTTAAAACCCTTCAATGTTAAATCAACATCAATAGGTTTTGGAGCCAGTTTAATGTTTGATGTGCCACTTACAAAAGGAAATACAGTTGCATTTGGATGGGGATTAAACTACAACAGAACACATATTACGCACGATAATACTTTTTTTACAGATCTTGCAAATACTTGGACGAAGTGCGCTGAAAGTCCTGTAAATGTTAAGAGTTCACTTAACTATAACCAATTTTCCATTCCTTTGGAGTTGCGTTTTAGAAAGGAAAATTGGCGCCATTTTAAAATACACATTGGAGGAAAGATAGGTTACATAACTGGTTTAAACGAAAACACACTCTTAAAAGACGAAACAGGTAAAACCAAAATCAAAGATTATCACTTCCCCGATGTTAATAATTTGCAATATTCAGCGCATGTAAGAGTTGGGCTAAGAAATTTTGCCCTCTTTGGTGAATACAACTTTGCTCCGCTTTTTTCAAATTCAGCAAGTACGCAGTTGAACGTTTTACGAGTAGGCTTAAGTTTTTCTTTATTTTAAGTTATGGATTGGATAGATACACATGCTCATTTATACACAAAAGAATTCGATTCAGACAGAAACGAAATCATTCAAAATGCCGCAAAAAATGGCGTAAATACCATTCTTTTGCCCAATATCGATGTTTCAACCATTCAACCAATGCTTGATCTTTGCGAAAAGTTCCCCAACCACTGTTTCCCAATGATGGGTTTACACCCTGGAAATGTGCAAGAAAATTGAGAAGAGCAATTAGCGACTATGAAACCTTTTTTTTTCTCCCATAAAATGGTGGCTGTAGGCGAAATAGGAATGGACTTGTATTGGGACAAAACCTTTATAGAAGAGCAAAAATGTGCATTTCGCCAGCAGATAGTTTGGGCAAAAGAAATGAAATTACCGATTGTAATACATGCCCGTGATGCTTTCGATGAAATTTTTGAGATTCTTGATGAAATCATGGACGAAAATCTTTTCGGTGTGTTTCATTGTTTCACCGGAAATCTTGATCAGGCAAAAAAAATAATGTCCTACAAAAAATTCATGCTCGGAATTGGTGGCCTTCTTACCTATAAGAAGGCCACGTTGGACGAAGTATTGAAGAAGGTGCCATTAGATTATTTGATACTAGAAACAGATGCGCCTTACCTCCCTCCTGTTCCATTCAGAGGCAAACGCAATGAAAGTTCTTATTTGCTTCATACCGCTGAGAAATTAGCTGATGTTCATGGTGTGAAATTATCCGAATTGGCAGAAATAACTACGCGAAATGCGAAACAGATGTTCAATTTATAACCTTTTAATCAAAGAGATGCACCTTTAAATAAAGAGTACATCTTAAAATAATAACTTTGTCAAATCCTCGTTAATATTGATGACTGCAAGACCAAACATATTGTTGATATACACAGGCGGTACAATCGGCATGATTAAAGATAACGAAACAGGAGAATTAAAATCCTTCAACTTTGATCATCTCGACCAACATGTGCCGGAATTAGGTCGCTTACAGATTCAACTAAGTAGTATTAGTTTTCCTCAGGCGATTGATTCATCCGAAATGAATCCTACACATTGGGCTAGCATCGCAAAAACGATCTTTGACAATTACGAACGCTACGACGGATTCGTTGTATTACACGGCTCAGATACAATGGCTTACACTGCTTCTGCTCTAAGCTTTATGTTGGAAAATTTGACCAAACCCGTTATTCTTACTGGCAGTCAATTGCCAATAGGAACCATTCGCACAGACGGGAAAGAAAATTTAATCACATCAATAGAAATTGCAGCTGCAAAAAATGAAACTGGCGAAAGTCGCATTCAAGAAGTTGCCGTATATTTTGAATATTCCCTTTACAGAGGAAATAGATGTTCAAAAGTTTCAGCAAATCAATTTGAAGCATTTCAGTCACCTAATTTCCAAGAATTAGCAGTTGCTGGGGTTGAAATTAATTATCGAGCGCCTGTTTATCCAAAACCATTAGAAGAATTTAAAATTTCTGTTGATTTTGACACAAGGGTTGCTTTACTGAAAATTTTTCCTGGAATGAATAGCGCACATTATGCTAGTTTATTTGACAACGACAATGTTCGCGCCATACTATTAGAAACATATGGTTCTGGAAATGCCTCAAGCGATGCTCATTTTCAAAATCAAATTCAAAATTTCATTTCAGCAGGAGGAATCGTGTTAAATGTTACCCAATGCTCCTCTGGAAGTGTGCAACAAGGCAAATACCAAACCAGCACATTTTTTCAAAAAGTTGGCGTTATTACTGGGAAAGATATGACCACAGAGGCTGCGCTGGCCAAAATGATGTATCTATTAGGCAATGAAAAATCCAAAGAGAAAATTGAAAGTAGTTTACAGCAAAATTTAAGGGGAGAACTTTCAATATGAAGAAATTGTAAATTCTTTTCAGTAAAATGAAAATTCCTTAAAGGAAAAGTAAATATTTAGTACTTTAGCCAACCGAAAAAGGCTCTTACGCAAAGTTATAAACGAAAAAGCGGAAGAAAAAATTTGAAAAAGGAGAGGTGTCCGAGTGGTTGAAGGAGCGCGCCTGGAAAGCGTGTATACTGCGAAAGTGGTATCGAGGGTTCGAATCCCTCTCTCTCCGCACTGTGACGAAGATGTCAGAGACCGGCGGAAAAAGGTGTGAAAGACAGGTTTGAGCTTAGCGTAGCGAAAACCTCGAATTTCAAAGTGAATTAAATACTTTTTTCCGCTGAAAACGGATACGAGTTAATTAAATTATAATTCTTATTTGAATTATGGATTCTGAACTTTGTAGCTTATTGATTGTAAAATATTTTTTATTTTTGGCTTATATTTAAACTTTGAAGAATACGATTTAATTAATCTTTTAGAACATGAAAAAAATAATTAGCTCTTTAGCTATTGCCGCTTTTTTAACTTTTGGTTTTTCAACCAACTTAGTAGCCCAGGATTCAACTGTTGCTGCAAAAACAGAAACTTTAGTAGATCAAGCGAAAGCTGGAGATTCTGAAGAAGTAAAAGAAAGTAAAGCAGATCTGCCTGAATTAGACTTTATCCAGACTTTGAAACAAAAGTATATCGAGGGTGATGTATTGTGGATGACACCAGTATTGATTTGCTTGATCATTGGTATCGCACTTTCAATTGAAAGAATTGTTTACTTGAATCTTTCTACAATTAATACTTCTAAGTTCATCAATGAAGTAGAAAGTGCATTAAAATCAGGTGGCGTCGAAAAAGCAAAAGATGTTTGTCGCAATACGCGTGGACCTATTGCATCAATATACTACCAAGGACTAGATCGTTCTGCAGAAGGAATAGAAATGGTTGAAAAATCAGTTGTATATTACGGTGGTGTTCAAATGGGACAGTTGGAAAAAGGTCTTACTTGGTTGTCTTTGTTTATCGCTTTGGCTCCGATGTTAGGTTTCTTGGTAACGGTAATTGGAATGATCCAAGCCTTCGACAAAATTATTCAAGATGGACAAGTGTCTCCAACTACAGTTGCGGGTGGTATTACAGTAGCCTTGTTAACAACAGTATTCGGTTTGATCGCTGCGATTTTCTTGCAGATTTTTTACAACTATATTACTTCGAAAATTGACAGCTTGGTAAACGAAATGGAAGATTCTTCAATTTCATTAGTTGATATGATGTTGAAACACCAAGTGACGAAAGCATAGTTCTGGGTTAAATATTATTAACATCAAAAAACTATTTAAAATGAATAACAATTTAACAAAATGGACAAACATTCTAAAGGTTGCAATAGCAACATTAGGAATTATTTTGTGCCTTTTCTTGTTTGCTGGTCCAGCTGCGAGCACGGCTACATTGTCGGAAATTGAGAGTTTTAGAGATGGTGGACAAATGTCTGCTGCAATCATGTTCTCGATTATAATATTAGTAACATGTTTGGCTTTGATTTTCTTTTTCTTCTTTAGACAATTAATTTCTAACCCTAAAAAAACAATTTTATCGATCATCGGAATTGTAGTTGGTTTAGTACTTTATTTATTGTTTTACGCCGCAGGCACAAGCGACACAAGCGAAGGATTAGGTTTGACAAAGTCTATTGGCGAAGTTTCACTAGGTACAATTCGCTCTACTACAGCAGGTCTTTACACAGTTTTGTCAGGTTTAGTGATTGCCTTATTAGCTATCATCATAACTCCATTTATTGGAAAATTAAGAAAATAAAATTATGGCAAAGCGAGAAATTCCGGAAATTAATGCAGGCTCCATGGCGGATATCGCCTTCTTGCTTTTAATTTTCTTCTTGGTAACCACAACAATGGACAAAGACCAGGCATATATTC
>JBDNIA010000415.1:0-3260 GCA_041688525.1 Crocinitomicaceae bacterium
CCCAAAGTGTTTACCACACGACCGATCATACCATGACCAACTTTTACAGAAGCAATACGTCCAGTTCTTTTTACTGTGTCGCCTTCTTTAACCAAAGTAGAACGACCTAACAATACTGCTCCAACGTTATCTTCTTCCAAGTTCATTACAATACCTTGAAGACCTCCGTCAAATTCAATCAACTCACCCGCCTGCGCGCCAGTAAGTCCATAAATACGAGCGATACCATCTCCAATTTGAAGAACTGTACCTACTTCTTGCAATTCAGCTTCAGATTTAAATCCTGATAACTGTTCTTTTAAAATTGCAGAAACTTCTGCTGGTTTTACATCTGCCATAATATGATATATTCTACTAATCGGAGATTAGTGCGTTAAACGTTGTTTTAAATTATTCAATTGATTTGAAATGGAACCGTCAATTTGTTTGTCGCCCATTTTTATAATAAATCCTCCAATAATGGATGGATCAATTGTTTCCGTTACTTCCAAAGTCCCTTTCAAGGAAGCATCCACTTTGGCCAGGATTTTCGTTTTAGTCGCTTCATCTAAAGCCACTGCTGTTATCAACTCTACAGTAACGATTCCTTTGTGCTCTTTTACCTTCGCTTCAAAAGCTGCTGCGATTTCAGGCAAAATACCCTCTCTGCCGTTTTTTGTAACCAAATCGAAAAATGACACTGTTAGCGCTTCAAATTGACCAAAAATTAATTTGAAAATTTCTGTCTTCTTAGCTCCATCGATAATCGGATTTGTTAACATCAAAGCCAAATCACGATTCTCAGCAACGGTATCAGAGAAATATTTCATATTTGCGGCAACTTGGTCGAGATTTACTTTTTCAAGAGATAGCTCTAGCAAAGATGTTGCATAGCGGATTGCTGCTTTAGTTTGTTTCATGACCTTTTATTAGTTCAAGTTCACATCTTCGGCCATTTTCTCGGCCAATGCTTTTTGTTTTTCATCAGATGACATTTCGCCACGAATGATTTTTTCGGCAATCTCTAAAGAAAAAATAGCCACTTGATTTTTCAATTCAAATATAGCTGCTGTTTTTTCAGAGTTAATCATTTCACGTGCGTTCGACATTACTTTTTCAGCTTCAATCTTAGCACCCGTTTTCGCATCATTAACCATTTTACTAGCTGTTTCTTTCGCGTCACGTACGATTGCATCTCTTTCCGCTCTTGCTTCTTGAATTAAACTTTCGTTTTGTGCTTGCATCGCTTGCATTTCTATTTTGGTTTTTTCAGCCAACTCCAATGCATCGGTAATTTTTTGTTCGCGTTCGTTGACCATTCCTAAGATTGGTTTCCAAGCAAATTTTGCCAGTAGAATCATCAACAGAGCAAAGACTAATGCTGTCCAAAATAACAAGCCAAAATCAGGTATTACTAAATCCATCTTTCTATGTATTTTTAAATTTAATCAATTTTTTAAATAATTTCTACCGCAACCAACCGTTGCGGTAGAAATGTAAATGGAAATTACTTTGCAGCTCCCAATAGACCAACTACGACACCGAAAAGAGCAACGCCCTCAATCAATGCAGCCGAGATAATCATCGCTGTTTGAATTTTTCCGTAAGCTTCTGGTTGGCGAGCGATCGCGTCCATTGCTGAACCTCCGATTCTACCGATACCTATTCCGGCACCTAATACTGCCAAACCTGCTCCAATTGCTGCTATACTTCCGTACATATATATTGATTTAAATAATTACTACTTCTTCGTGGTGATCGTTCTCATCGTGGTGATGATCTTCAACCGCCGCTCCTATAAATAAGGCTGATAACATTGCAAACAAGTACGCTTGCAAGAAAGCAACCAATAATTCCAATACCGAAATAAACAAAGTCATCGGCACAGATAGAGCTGCCCAAGATGTACTTTTATTTATGAAGATAATTGAAATCAATGCTAAAACGATGATATGTCCTGCCGTAATATTCGCAAATAAACGAATCATCAAAGCAAATGGTTTAGTAAGTATACCCACCAATTCGATTGGTGCCATGACAAACTTCATAACAACAGGAACACCTGGCATCCAGAAAATGTGACCCCAATAGTTTTTGTTTCCAGAAAATAACGTGACAAAAAACGTGACAACTGCTAGAAATAAGGTGACAGATATATTTCCCGTCAAATTGGCTCCAATCAAAGGAATTGACCCCATTAAGTTGGCAACCAAAATAAAGAAGAACATGGTTAACAATAGCGGAACATACTTCCTGTATTTTTTCTCGCCGATATTTTCTTTGGCAATATCATCGCGAACAAAAAGGATAAGTGGCTCTATGAATTTCGCTATGCCTTTCGGTGCAACTGCCCCATTCTTTTTAAAGTAATTCGCTGTACTAAACATCAATGCGATAACGACCAAAAAAGTCATGAACAAGAAAACAACATTTTTAGTAATCGAGAAACTCAGAGGTTTTGCATTGTGGGGATGTCCATCTTCAAATTGTAATTCACCGCTATGCAGCTTATAAATTTTCTCGTGAAATAATGCATATCCTTCCGCCGGGCCTTTCCCCAACATGTATGTTACTTGTTCTGCTTCTGGACCTGTTGTTGCGTAAGCTGGTGTTCCATGATAAAAATTGATTGAAGAGAAGCTCTTCAGACCATTGTCCATTAATATAATGGGTAAATAAATAGACGTTCCTCCATGCTCAGGCCCCCACAAATGCCATTCGTGAGCATCTTTAACGTGATGCATGATCATTTCGTTGACATTAAAAGGTTTTTCTTCGCCTTGATGTCCTTCTGACTTTGCACCTGCCCACACTGTAAAAGTGAAAACAAAAGCAAGCAATGATAATATGAATGTTTTTAAACCTTTGTTCCGAGCCATTTTAGAAATATTAACCGTCAAATTTTGCGCAAAGGTATGTAAACTTTCGTAAAAATCTATAACTTTTTTTTCTTAACTAATGGATAAATTTCTTTGGCCCTAATTAGTCTTTATTCAACAAGTCCTCAAGGCTCAGCATTAATTGATTGATTTTTTCAATTCGTCGACGGCTTTTATCCGCCAAAACGGCGTCATTATTTTTTTCAAATTCAACAATTTCTTCTGTTAAAGTTGTTTTTCGTTCAAGCAACGATTGACGCAAATACTCCACATTTTGGCGCATGAACATTTTTGTGTAGTAACCTCCATTTTTGTTCAGATCAATGTAAACCGACAAAGCGTTTTCGAGTTGTTCCTCACTCATTCTACTATTGAACATGGTAAAAGAATTCAATGTGCTCA
>JBDNIA010000416.1:0-5269 GCA_041688525.1 Crocinitomicaceae bacterium
CGGAATCGCATTTACACGTGGACCAGGACTGATGGGCTCACTTGTTGTTGGAACTTCTTTTGCCAAAGCCCTTTCTCTAGCTAAAAATATTCCCCTGTTGGATGTAAATCACATGCACGGCCATATTCTGGCACATTTCATTGACGATGAAGGTAAACCAAAACCAACTTTTCCATTTTTGTGTCTCACTGTTTCAGGCGGACATACGCAAATTGTATTGGTTAAAGATTATTTGGAAATGGAAGTTATCGGCCAAACAATCGATGATGCGGCGGGTGAGGCTTTCGATAAATCTGCAAAGTTGCTTGGATTTCCATATCCAGGTGGTCCGTTAATTGATAAGTTTTCCAAAGAAGGGAATCCAAGTGCTTTTTCATTTGCAGAGCCGCGAATTGAAGGATATGATTTTAGTTTTAGTGGGGTGAAAACTTCCATTTTGTATTTCTTACAGAAGCAGACCAAGTTAAATTCAAATTTTATTGAGGAGAATAAAATGGACTTATGTGCTTCTATTCAGCGAACAATAGTCGATATTTTATTGAAAAAAATTGAGAAAGCAGCAGATGACTTAGGTATATCTGAAATTGCAATTGCGGGCGGCGTCTCTGCAAATTCGGGTCTGAGAAATGGAATAAATGAATTAGGCGAAAGGAAAAAATGGAATGTGTACATTCCTAAATTTGAATATTGTACCGATAATGCTGCCATGATTGCTATCACTGGTAAATTCATGTTGGAAAAAGGATTAATTGCAGGACAAGAAATAAGTGCTCAGCCGCGTTGGAAAATTTAATTCACAATAAAGATTAAATAGGCGGTTTTCTTTTTATTGTAGGAATCCAAGTTGAAAATGAGAATGAAACCGGCTATCCCCCTTCAATTGCTATTTTTGTATTTATGAAATTATTTTTCAGTCTTATTTTAATAACGTGCTTGTCTGCTTCGGTTTTCGCTCAAGAACGTATTTCATGGTCTTCTAAATATGATAAGTCAATCCAAAAAGCAATATTAACAGCAAATTTGGCAAACGGATGGCACATTTATAGTCAATCAACAGATGAAGCTGTTGGCCCCATTTCTACTCAATTTGAATTGGAAAAAAACGAGCTTCTTATTGTTAAAAGTCCAATGCTTGAGCCCACACCAATAAATGCTTACGATCCTATTTTCGAAGGTAATGTTAAATATTTTGAAAAACAGGTAATTTTTGAACAGAAGATTTCTGCTAGAGAGACTACTGAAGCAAAGTATACTATTACCTACATGATTTGCAATGAAGAAATGTGTTTGCCTCCTGTAGATGAAATTATTAACTTGACCATTACTAAATAAAAGAACATGACGAAAAAATTCTTTTCAATACCTTCTTTACTATTACTTTTATCTCTTTTTGTAGGAAACTTTTCGTTTTCTCAATTGGAATTTCCGGATGATGTAGTGAAAGCAAAGTTTTCAGTTGAACAAAACGGATGTGAAGCAACGATCATTGTGAAAGTGACAACCATTCCGAAATGGCATATAAATGCTGTCAAATTACCAAAGGGAAGTTTTTTATTTCCAACCAGTTTGACAATTGAAAAAGGCGCCGGTTTTAGTTTGGTTGGAGTAAACATAGAGCCAAAGCCTCATTACATGCGCGATGAAATGGCGGACGAGGATTTATTTTACCACGAAGGAACATTTACGATTAAACAAAAAATAAAAATTACTAGTGAAAACGATTTTGTTTTAGAGGGTGGATTTACTTTTCAAACGTGTAATGATGTAAAGTGCTTACCTGATTTCACATACCCAATAAATTTAAATATTAAAGCTTGTCCGAAAGAAGAAGCTACAATTGAAGAGCGAATTGAAACCATACCTGATGAGAATATAGTTGAAACAGATGTTGAATCTGATAATTCTCTTTCTGTAAATACAGAAGAAACCAATATTAAAACAGATGATTCTTCATCGAACGTTGCGACGGAAAAAAGTGAAGAGGATAAAAATGCATCTTTATTAAGAATATTTATTCTCTCGTTTCTTAGTGGTTTAGCTGCTTTGTTAACTCCTTGCGTATTCCCAATGATACCGATGACGGTTAGTTTCTTTACGAAGCAAAGTAAGACAAAGGCTGCGGGAATAAAAAATGCAGTTATTTATGGAATATCAATAATAGCGATTTACATTTTATTAGGGACAGTTGTTACGGCTGTCTTCGGTTCCGAAGTATTGAACGAAATGTCTACAAATCCAACGTTTAACATTGTATTCTTCTTGATCCTTGTGATTTTTGCTGTCTCATTTTTGGGCGCTTTTGAAATTAGAATGCCAAGCAAATGGGTAAACAAAGCCGATAGTCGCGCAGACAAAGGAGGACTAGTTGGAATTTTCTTCATGGCTTTGGCACTTGCCTTGGTTTCATTCTCTTGCACTGGTCCAATTGTAGGAACACTATTGGTGCAAGCGGCAAGCGAAGGAGGAATAGCTCCATTTGTAGGAATGTTTGGATTCTCTTTTGCTTTAGCATTACCATTTGGATTGTTCGCGGCTTTCCCAGGTTGGTTGAATACATTACCTAAATCGGGTGGCTGGTTAAATACAGTGAAAGTTGTTTTAGGATTTTTGGAATTGGCTTTGGCATTTAAATTTCTTTCCAATGCTGATTTGTCATTACAAACACATTTCTTGGAAAGAGAAATATTCCTTGCGATTTGGATCGCGATTTTTGCAGTCTTAGCTATTTATCTTTTCGGTTGGATTCGACTACCTCATGATTCAGCAATGGAAAATCTATCGGTAGGGCGGACTTTGTTCGGAACTTTAGTTTTGATTTTTGTGATCTACATGATTCCAGGTATGTTTGGTGCCCCTTTGAAAATAATAAGCGCTTTCCCGCCACCTATGAGTTATAGTGAATCCCCAACTGGTTTTGGAGGATCAACAAGTGCAGTTCCTACTACTGAACATATTGAAGGTATGCACCTTGGGCCCCAGGGAATTCAAGTTTTCCATGATTTTGACTTAGCCCAAGCTTATGCGTTTAAAGTTGGTAAACCTTTGTTTGTCGACTTTACAGGACACAATTGCGTGAATTGCAGAAGAATGGAGCAAAGCGTTTGGGGAGAGCCAGGAATAATTGACATACTTCGAAATGATGTTGTAATTGTTTCTTTACATGTTGACGAGCGAATTGATTTGCCTTCTGACCAAATTAAAACGGTTGAAATTGCACCAGGAAGAATGAAAACTTTGAAAACAACAGGTGATAAATGGATGTACAAGCAGATCAAAGAGTACAAAGTTACCGCTCAACCTTATTATATCATGCAAGGTTCAAACGGAGAGGATCTCACCAATGGTTCCGCAGATTACGAACACCACGGCAACCCAAAGAATTTTAAAAAATGGTTGATGAAAGGTATGAAATTATACGATAAAGCAGAATAAATCCTCAATTCCAAATTTATAGTAAGGAGGTATCAAAACTTCCTACTATTTTTGATTCATGAATAACTTTCTCGAAACGCCCATAGAATATTTAAAAGGTGTTGGTCCAAAACGGGCCGAACTTTTGAAGAAGGAATTAGGTATTCGGACCTACGAGGATTTGCTCTTTCATTTTCCTTTTAGATATGTCGATCGATCTGCTTATCAAAAAGTAGCAGATGCTGCTTATTCCGATTCTGCACTTCAGTTAAAAGGGAAAATAGTTTCTCTGAAATCGACTGGTGTTGGCCGAGGAAAAAGACTTTCAGGAATTTTTGAAGATGAATCTGGAAAAATTGAACTGGTTTGGTTTCAAGGTGTTGATTGGGTAACTAAAAATATTTCTGCTGGACGTATTTACCAAGTTTACGGGAAAGCGAAAAAATTCGGAACGAGCTATAACATAGCACATCCAGAAGTTGTTGGTTGGGAAAAAGTCGACCATTCTAAAGGTATGCAAGGTATTTATTCGAGTACTGAAAAGTTGAACGATATTGGTTTGCATACCAAAGGTATATACAAATTAGCACTTACTTTAGTCGAAAACCTTCGCAGCGTTGTTTCAGAAACTTTACCAGAAACAATCCGAAGTCAATACAAACTAATCGATTTGGAGGAAGCGCTCATCCAGATTCACAGACCTGATTCTGAGGAAGAAGCTCGCCGGGCAATTTTGCGATTGAAATTCGAAGAGCTGTTCTTTCTTCAGCTAGAATTATTGCAGCGAAAACAAATCAGTTTCGAAAAAGAAAAAGGATTTCAATTTCCAAAATTGGATGATGTTTTCACAAAATTTTATGATCAAAAATTACCTTTTGAGTTAACAGATGCCCAAAAACGAGTGCTGAAAGAAATTAGAAAGGATGTCGTTTCGGGTAGGCATATGAATCGCTTATTACAAGGAGACGTGGGATCCGGAAAAACTTTAGTAGCTTTGATTTCAATGCTTATGGCAATAAACAATGGTTATCAAGCGGCGATTATAGCTCCAACGGAGATTTTGGCCAACCAACATTTTGAGGGAATTAGTGAATTATTAGATGGTTTAAATATAAAAGTTGCCTTATTGACTGGGTCGACAAGAAAAAAAGCACGCGATATTTTACACGAACAGCTTCGTTCCGGAGAAATGAACCTTCTGATTGGAACTCATGCTTTATTCGAAAATGTTGTTCAATTTCATGATCTTGGTTTTGTAGTTATAGATGAACAACACCGATTTGGCGTCGCGCAAAGAGCAAAAATGTGGGCAAAAAACAGTGTGCCGCCGCACGTTCTAATTATGACAGCAACGCCCATTCCAAGAACTTTAGCTATGACTTTTTATGGCGATTTGGATGTGTCTGTAATTGATGAATTACCACCGGGAAGAAAACCAATTACGACAAGTCATAGAAATGAATCGAATCGTGCAAGGGTTTTTGGCTTCATGAAGGAAGAAATCATGTTGGGTCGACAGATTTATATCGTTTATCCATTAATTCAAGAGTCCGAGACACTAGATTTGAACAATTTGATGGATGGATTTGAAGCAGTTTCTCGCTCTTTTCCGCTACCTGATTACAAAATAAGTATCGTTCATGGAAAAATGAAACCCAAGGATAAAGACTTTGAAATGCAACGTTTTGTGAGAGGTGAAACACAGATTATGGTTGCGACAACCGTAATAGAAGTTGGCGTGAATGTACCCAACGCAAGTGTAATGATTATAGAAAATTCGGAGCGATTTGGTTTGTCTCAGTTGCATCAACTTCGCGGAAGAGTAGGGCGTGGGGCAGACAAATCGTATTGTATTTTA
>JBDNIA010000058.1:0-2805 GCA_041688525.1 Crocinitomicaceae bacterium
AAAATCAGAGTTTGCAATTTTGCCTTCTTTCTCCGGGTAAGCTGCTTCTGAAATATCAACTCCCTCAAAAATATTTAAGATATCAATACCGAAATGTTTTGCGAAATCCCAATCACGCTGGTCGCCACAAGGAACTGCCATTACAGCGCCAGTTCCATAACTTGCCAAAACGTAGTCTCCTATCCAAATTTGAATTTTTGCACCTGTAAACGGATGCAATGCAAACGCACCTGTATTCGCCCCAGAAATGTTTTTCACATCTGACTGACGATCGCGTTCTGATTTTAAAGAAGCGGCTGTTTTGTATTGTTCTATTCCAATTTTATATTCAGCAGTGGTAATTAAATCAACTAAGGGGTGTTCTGGCGCCAAAACCATAAAAGAAACTCCGTAGATTGTATCGGGGCGCGTAGTGAAAACTTCAATTCGGAGATTGGACCGCTCCGCTGCTGGAATCTGGACCGCTTCACTGCTGGATGAATCCACTTCAAAGATAACTGAAGCACCTTGAGATTTTCCTATCCAATTTCTTTGGATTTCTTTGATCGATTCTGTCCAATCAACCGTTTCTAATCCGTCCAAAAGTCGCTGGGCATAAGCTTTAATTCGCATCGACCATTGGCGCATAAGTTTTTGCTGTACAGGATGGCCACCGCGTTCAGAAACACCGTTAACTATTTCATCGTTGGCCAAAACAGTTCCCAAAGCTGGACACCAATTTACCCAAGAATTGGCTAAATAGGCCAAACGGTACTCTTGTAATGTGTTTTCTTTATCGGCAGTGGAAAAGTTTTCCCATCCATCTGCGTTAAAGGTTTTTTCGATATCAGTACAAGCATTTATTCCTTCATTTCCTTTTTTTTCGAAATGAGCAATTAACGTTTCAATTCGTTCTGCTTTTTGAGTATCGTTGTTGAACCACGAATTGAACAATTGCTTGAAAATCCATTGTGTCCATTTATAATATTCGGGAGATGACGTGCGCACTTCTCTATCCCAATCGAAGCAGAAACCCATTTTGTCGAGCTGATGGCGATAACGAGCAATATTTTCTTTCGTGGTAATAGCGGGGTGTTGACCCGTTTGAATCGCATATTGTTCCGCTGGTAAACCGAAGGAATCGTAACCCATTGGGTGAAGTACGTTAAATCCTTTCAGTTTTTTGTAGCGCGAAAAAATATCAGAGGCAATGTAACCGAGTGGGTGGCCAACGTGCAGTCCTGCTCCAGATGGATAAGGAAACATATCCAAAACATAATATTTTGGTTTGTCTTTATCCTCTAAAACTTTATTGGTTTTGTTATCTGCCCAATATTTTTGCCAATCGCTTTCAATTTTCCTGAAATCGTACTCCATTTCTATGCGTCGTTTATTTTTAGACAAAGATAATGGCTTTCCGCTTATCGCCATGTAGTCGTTAAAAAGTTCTATCTTTAATTTACTTGAGATGAAAATAATTTTGCCAATATTCTATGTTTTTCTTCTGTTCCTCTTTCTGGGGATAGAAGGCTCTATGGCTCAAGCTCAGAAATTAAACGAAAAAGAATTGATTCGTGACGTGCGTGAGACTAAAAATGTAAACCAAAAAATACTTCGAATGATACTTCTCGGAGAGTATTACTCGGTCAATAATTTAAAAAAAGCCAATGATTTAAGAAAAAAAATTAACGCCATAGTAAAACAAGAAGGTTTGCAACAAACTGTTGAGGTGGATTTATTCAGCGCCAAGATTTTTAAACTTCAGCGACAAGTAGTTTCTTTTAAACAATCTGTTTTACCTTATGAAAAGGTCGATTTAACCAACTATTCTAAAGCGCATCAATATGAAATTTTACAAAATATTGGTTATCACTATCTAGCAGAAAATATTTCGGACACGGCTAAAATGTATTTTAACCGATCTCTTGCTATCGCTGAAAAAATTAAAGATTATTCCGGAATTTGCAGGAATAATTGTTATCTAAGCTTCAATGAAATGCAGCTATATAAAAAAGAAGCTGCGTTAAATTATTGCAACCGGGCTTTGGAAGCAGCCAACAAATCAAAACAGAAAATAGACTTTGCCTTTGTCTACTTGTTTCAGTCCTTTATCTACAATTACTTTTCCCAACCCGACATTGCCCTTTCCAAAGAGTTATTGGCCTATTCTTATGCCAAAAGAGCTGAGAATTTCCCGATAATGACTATAGTATCTCTACAAATTGGGGATAAACAAGTGGATATTGAAAATTATAAAGAAGCGCTGTATTATTTTGAAATTGCATTGAAGCTTGCGACTGAACTAGAAGATTTGCGTTTACAAGGTGTTACGCTTTCAGCTCAAGCCAACGTAAAGAGAATACTCTATAAATTAGATGAGGCCCTTGTGCTTATTTCAAAGTCGATAGCCACTCTTAAAAAAGTTGGAAACAAGTATGAGCTAGGAAAGGCAGAATTAAATTTTGCGAGAATTTACATAGATAAAAAGGACTACCGCGAAGCATTGGTTCATCTAAATAATGCGCTTAACTATCAAAAGACGAAAGAGATATTTCGTTACAAAGGCATTGTGTACAAGAAAAGAAATGAACTAAATAATGCATTATACTATTTAATCCTATCTATTGATTCCAATGATGTTAACTCCTTGTTAGATAAATCTTTTGAGGTGTACCCGATGATAGCTGAAATTTATGAGGCACAAGGGAAATCCAAAGAGGCTTTGAAATATTTAGGGGAATTTGTTAGACTTTCGCAGAAAAGCAAAGGGAACCTGGCGGCGCGACGAATAGCTGAATTGAATGAGTTATATCGCTCCGAACAACG
>JBDNIA010000417.1:0-2248 GCA_041688525.1 Crocinitomicaceae bacterium
GTCCCAAATCGGCTGCATCCCGACAACTAATTTTTCTTCCGGATTAAATATTAACTGAAGAAAAGGTATAAATAACGCAAAAGAAAGCAAGTTGAAAATGACGTACAATAAGTTAAAAATGATGGTTAAAATCGCCAACAGTTTATACTTAAAAGTATAATTTTAGAGTTCTCTAAAGTTTTTCATTCTGAACAAAGATATGATTTTGTCCTACGATGCAGTTGAGAAGGGATAACATTTCTTACGTTTGCACTATGAGTTCAATCCGTCAAAGTAAAATTGAAGCTGGTATTCAGCAAGAATTAGCAACTGTCTTTCAAAGAAATGCAAGCGAAATATGTTTAGGAGCAATGGTGAGTGTGACGACTGTCCGCATTACTTCTGATTTATCATTGGCGCGATGCTACTTGAGTGTTTTCGCTGGACCAAGTCCAAAAGAAGTCCTTGCAAACATTGAATTGCACAGAGGAAAAATCCGTGGTGAAGTTGGAAAGCGTCTTCAAAACATGAAAAAATTACCTCAATTGGCCTTCTTTATCGATGATTCTTTAGATTACGCTCAAGAAATTGAAGAATTGTTAAAAAAGTAAATCATTAAAGTTCCATTTTACATAGCGCGAAGGTATTTATTTGCTAAAAAGAAGAAAAATGCCATTCATTGGATTACGCGAGTTTCAGTTGTTGGAATAACGGTAACGACTGCTGCGCTTGTAATTTTGCTTTCTGCTTTTAATGGGATTGAACAAATGGTGGAGAAACTGTATTCTGATTTCGACCCAGATATAACAATTAGAAATGCCAAAGGCAAAACCTTTTTCGACAATCAAATTGATTTACAAACCATTCAGAAAACTTCGGGAGTCCAAACTATTTCAAAAGGAATTGAAGAAGTTGTTGTTCTGAAACACCAGAACAAATGGGTGAACGCCAAACTAATTGGCGTTGAAGAAAACTTCCTGCAAATTACTAAGATGTCAGACCATATGGTAGATGGATTCCCCTTTTTGGAAGAAGAAGGAGAAGATTTGGCGCTGGTTGGCGCGACGTTATTGGATAAATTAGAAGGATTTATTCCATCAGCAGGTTACGAATCACTGATTATTTATTCTCCAAAGCGGGACATTAAAATGAAGCTGGGTCGCAACCCTTTTGACATGCAGGTTATTAAATTATCAGGGCGCATGAACTTTAATCGAGAAGTGAATGCAGAAAGTATAGTCGTGCCGATAGCTGTTGCGCAAAGCTTGTTGGATTATGAAGATGAAACAACAGTTGTTTTTGTCGATGTAAACAATGATTTTGAAGTTGATGATGTTCAAGTAGCTTTAAAAGAAAAATTAGGCGACAATTTCGTAGTGAAAACGAATTACGAAAAAAACGAATTGATTTATAAGACGAGTCAGTCCGAAAAAATAATCGTAATTATCATTTTACTTTTCATTTTTGTCATTGCCGCGTTCACCTTGGTCGGTGCGTTGACGATGCTTTATATTGAGAAAAAAGACAATTTAGAAACCCTTTACGCGTTAGGTGCCGACAAAAACTTTGTCTTCCGCATTTTCTTTATTGAAGGATTGTTGATTTCTTTCAAAGGAATCATCTTCGGTTTAGTTATTGGTTACGCAGTATGCTTCGCTCAAATTTATGGCAATTTCCTTACCATGCCCAATTCAGCCGGCGAACCTTTTCCAATGGGCGTGACGCTTGGTGATGGATTAATGATTTTTGGGATGGTATCTGTTCTTTCTATACTGGCCAGTTATTTACCGGCTAAGTTTTTACGGAGAGATAAAAAATAATTGAATCAAAACATATCATAAATAATCTTCGCCAAAATAGATTTGTATTTAGCTTGTATTTCTTCAGATTGAGCTCCTAAGTAAAGATTTCGTGCATTTTGAAAATCATAATTACTTATGCGTCCTTCGTTGTAAAGAAGTTGGGAATTTTCAAATTCCGTTTTTGAGTAAGCCGTTGAAATAGTATATGCGTTTAATGTCGATTTAGCTTGGCTTAATTCTAACTTCATTTGTCGTTTTTTATTCAAATAATCTTGTTCATTTCGATCGGATTCTATTTTCTCTTGCTCTAATTTTAATTTAGCAATTTTTAGTTGTGAAATCGTGCGGTTATTATTGTAAATCGGAATTAGGATCGAGACAGAAACCGTTTGATTCCTGTTTTCGGATACTTGCGAGGGAAAGGCTTTCTGTCTCGTCCTAAAAAAAGTTTACACTTTGTTACCTTA
>JBDNIA010000059.1:0-3993 GCA_041688525.1 Crocinitomicaceae bacterium
CAGAATCAACACCACCAGAAATTCCAATGATAAAACCATCGGATTTCGCGCCAAGGGCGTAATTGTTTAACCAAATTGTTATGTGATTTGCAACTTTCGTGTAATCCATTTTATTAGAATAAAACAGCTATTTTCAATTGTAATTGATTTTGCATCATGTCATTTGAATAATAAGTTGCCAATCCAGAATTTGTCGGGTCAGCATAGTAAAGCGACATGTTGTCACCTTTGTTGTTCGCGTAAATACCTGTAAAGCCATAATAGTAGCCTAATTCAAAACACAAAGACGTTGAGCCTGAAAAATTCCATTCTGTTCCCAAGGCTAAACCTACATTTGAACGGATAAAACTCATATCGCGAGATGCTTTCATTGAATTGTTTTCGATAGCTTCGGATGCGCCAGTTGTTGGGTTAATGTTGAAGCCTTTATCGTTTATTTTGTTCCCCATGAGCAAACTAGTTCTTAAACCGAATTTAGCGAAATAACGCAAATCCCCGAAATATTTTGTTCTGAAAAGTAACATCGTAGGAACAGTTAAATAAACGGGCTTTTGTTTTCTCTCTGTCCAGTTATAGCCAGGAAACGTCGATTTTGAATCCTCTTGAAGTTCTATTTTCGTGTCGTTATATTGGTAGTAACTATTGCCAATCAGCGCTGAAGGTTTGATTTTGTTCGTTTCAAAATCTATGTCAATGCCTGTCGCAAAAGCGATAGTTGATGATAAATTATAATTGAAGGTAAGACCTATGCTAACTGAACTGCCAACCCCATTAACGTCCATTCTTTTCGTATCTGTCTTATTTAAATTTAAGCCGGTAGAAAATCCAATTCCAGCTTGAAATTTCTTGTCCATTCCATCTTGTGAAAATGAAATTCCGTAACTTAATATAAACGCAATAAGTAGATTTCTGTTCATCGTTTCTTTTTATTTCATTAAAAATAAATAGAAAACCTTAGTTTTCATTAATTTTGACTGCAATATTAAGCAATAAATATGTCTCTTAATAAAGTTACACTCTTCTCATTTCTATTTACAGTTCTCATTTCATGTAAAAATGACCCCTTGAATGTTGATTCTTCGGCTGTCGACGTCTCAATAGTCTGCTACAATATGGACTCTGTTTTCGTTCATGCCAAAGGCGATGATTTGAAAAAATGGAATGATCGTTACAAAAAGGAAATAAAAGAAGCTTATGAATATGAGCTCGGGATGGGACTTCGGATTGGTGTTCCAGAAGATTCAGTTATTCTAAACAACATAGAACTTTTTGCCAATGATCCTGGAATGGCCTTGTTTGAAAAGAAAATTCAAGTTAAGTTTTCCGACCTTAAAAAAAGACATGAAAAGATTATTTCTGGTTTTAGAAATTTGAAATTTCATTTATCTGATGTGAAAATACCAAAGGCCATTGTTTATGCAAATACCTGTTTTCAGAGCAGTGCTTTTTCAACGCAAAATGAGATAATCGTTGGTTTAGAAAGATACTTAGGTCAAGATGAACCATTAATTCAAGAGTTGCCACGCGATATATTTTATGATTGGATAAAAGAGGGAATGGACGATAAATATCTTGAAAGAGATGCAGTTTGTTCATGGATTATGTCGAATGTTGTGGACATGAGAGAAGCTACTTTGGCGGAAAATATGATCAAATGGGGTAAAATACTTTATTTCACGGAAGCTGCCTTTCCAGATGAAAAGGAAGAGATTATCATTCGTTATTCTGCGGAGGACTTGAAATGGGCAAAAGAAAATGAATTTTCACTTTGGGAATATTTAGTAAAAGAGAAAATGCTTTTCCGTATTAATGAAACGGAATCTATTAATCTATTAAGTCCAGGACCTTTCACCGTTGGATTACCAGAAAAAGGACCCGATCGTTTGGGGCAATATCTCGGCTGGCAAATGGTCAGAAAATACATGGAGAAGAACGATGTTACTTTGAAACAATTACAAAATACACCTTACAATAAAATTTTACAAGCATACGAAATCGATTAAAATGAACGACGAAATCAAAAGCATATCTGAAATAAAAGTCCAAATTGGAATGGACGAAAACAAATTGCCCATTGACATGCGCTGGGACGCACAGGATGGTGATATGAAAAACCAAATCGCGAAAGCTATGTTTCTAGCGATGTGGGACGGTGAAGAGAAAAATACAATGAAAATTGATCTTTGGACAAAAGATATGTCCGTGGAGGAAATGAAACAGTTTTTTCACCAAACACTTCTCTCTATGGCAGATACTTTCGAAAGAGCGACGAGCGAAACAAAAATAACAGAAGATTTAAGAGATTATTGTTATCATTTCGCAGAAAAAATGAACATTCTTCCAGAAGAATAATGAAGGGAATTTTACATAAAATGAAAACCGAACTGGGCGATCCAATTCAATATTCCCTGAAATGGGAAACACCAATTTTGATGAATGATTTTATCGGGAAACACCTTCGGATGGAATTTACCGGGACGATTACCTGTCAAAAATGTAAGAAAGTGGCCAAGAAATCTTTTGGTGAAGGATTTTGTTACCCCTGTTTTGCGAGCGCTGCTGAAGCCGCAGAATGTATTCTACGTCCGGAATTATGTCGCGCGCATTTGGGCGAAGGTCGCGATGTGGAATGGGAAGAAGCAAATCACAACCAGCCGCATGTTGTTTATTTGGCAGCGAGTGATAGAGTGAAAGTTGGCGTTACGCGGTCAACACAAGTTCCAACGCGTTGGATTGATCAAGGGGCAATGTCAGCGATTCGAATTGCGGAAACACCAAATCGCTATGAGGCAGGAAGACTTGAGGTTGAACTAAAAGTACTATTTTCGGATAAAACCAATTGGCAACGCATGTTGAAAAATGAATTCGACGACAGCATTGACTTGGAAGAAGAAAAATGGACACTTCACGAACAATTACCCGAAGATTTAACGCAATACTTTTCTGAAAATGATGAAATCATAGAAATGCATTTCCCCGTTTTGGAATTTCCTGAAAAAGTAAAAAGTATGTCTTTCGACAAAGAACCTATCATTGAGGGGAAACTTATGGGAATCAAAGGTCAATACCTTATTTTTGAAGGAGGAAAAGTCCTCAATATCAGAAAACATACGAGTTATCATGTTGAAATTTCTTAGAGGTTTCAGTGGTACTCGTCAACTAAAAATTCAATAAAGCTGTTTTGGGAAAAGACAAATTAAGACGCTTTGCAGCGGTGAAAGAATATTCAAATTTTTTCGAACCTACAATTGGTGAGGTTTCAGAAATGAAAGGGAAATGGAATGAACATTTTGGCAACGAAAATCCTATTGTTTTGGAATTGGGCTGCGGAAAAGGGGAGTACTCCGTTGGACTTTCACGCCATTATCCTGAAAAGAATTTCATCGGAGTTGATATCAAAGGTTCGCGTATGTACATTGGTGCAACGGAAGCTTTGGAAAATGACTTGAAAAATGTGGCGTTTTGTCGAACGAAAATTGATTTCATTTACGATACTTTTGCCGAAAATGAAATCGATGAAATTTGGTTGACTTTCTCAGATCCTCAACCCAACAAGCCAAACAAACGCTTAACTTCTCCCAACTTCATAGCGAAATACCGCCAAATTTTAAAGCCAGGTGGCATCATTCACATGAAAACGGATAGCGATTTATTGTTTAAGTACACCACAAAAGAAATTGTCGCAAAAAACTACGAAGAACTGCTCGTAAACTGGGATTTATACAACGAAATGGGCGAAAACCTAGATCAAATGACCAAAGACATTTTCCACATCAAAACGCATTACGAGAAGCTTTTTACGTCTAGAGGAAGCGTTATTAAGTATTGTAAGTTTCGGATTTCTTGATTGGAACATGGAGGATATTTTTGCAGCGTGCAATAACACCACTACCGTTCGAGGAGAAGACCGCGCTGAGATTGGTTTATTGACCAGTACTATTGAAGATTTGAGAAATGCTTTGCTGTTGGATTACCTTGTATCGGATGACCAAC
>JBDNIA010000011.1:0-16428 GCA_041688525.1 Crocinitomicaceae bacterium
AAACCCGTTGTTTACCAAATAGATAATTTAAATAATGTTAGTTTTTTGACATCGTCTTATGCCATTGATGGCAACGGGCGAATATTTTTCGCTGTACCTTATTATGACCCAAGTTACAATGTTTATATTTCCGTAAAACAAGGAGATGATCCAATAGCTTCAAAAGATATTGGAGATAATTTGGAGAGGAGTTCTTATTTAGGTGAGGCTGGAGCAACAACCCTATATAGTGTAACAACGGATGATTTAGGGAATGTGTTTTATGCAGGCAAAGTAAATAATGCAAATTTTGCTGCAAATATCGGCTTTATGCCAAATGTAGCATACACCGATGGCGGTGATGGCTTTTTAGTAAAATTCAACGAAGACATAGAACCACAATGGTACACTTTTATCGGAGGTGATAATTCAACAGCATCAAATTTACCAGCTTTGGATAGAGATACTTCTATTGCACCGTATACCAATAACGGAATTGTTATGACTGGAACAAGTTCTTCGACCGATTTGCCAATGGTTGGGAGTAGTTGTGATATAGTTAATAATGGTAATAGCGATCCAGATTGTTATGATTGTTTTGATATTTTTTACGCTAGATTCAATTCAACCGGCATTCTACAATATAGTACTTATTTTGGAGATATAGATTACGAGGTTCCTATGGAAATATATAACAAGAGCGGGAACGTATATATAGTAGGTGAAAGAAGTGCTTCTACACAGCTTTTAACCCAATCAGGAGCAACAAATATTTCAATTGGAACAGGGCTAATTTTAAAATTTACATCTTCTGATGTTTTAAATTGGGCGACAAGTTTTAATGTCGACAGAATTACATGTGTTGCATCCAACGAATCTTCAGATTTAATTATTGCAGGTTATGTTGACGATAGTAAATCCATGACATGCATTACACCTTCAACAAATTCAAATTTTAATGCGCATAATGGTTCTCAATTTGATGGATTTGTCGCCATTTTTGATCCCAATGACGTTTTAACACACTCGACTTTTTACGGTGGGGAATGTGAAGATATAATTACAGATTTGGCAACTGACCCTTTGACCAATACAACATACGGAATAGGAGCTACATTTGCATACCCTGGTAACAGTTGCACTAATAATGGTAGCGGTGATATACCAATACTTGGAAACGGTTTGTTGCGAGCAACTTATGGTGCTTTTGACCATATTTATTTTAAATTTACTATACCTCAACAAAATGTTCCATTAAATTTTGTTTTGTCTGGTTATTTTAGTGGTGACAGTGAGGAATTTGATGGTTTTAGCGATTTTGGAATTAATTGGACTAGACCTTCAATTACTATTCTAGGCAATAATGAATTTGCTATTTCAGGAATGAGTAACAGTGGAAATGTTGGATCAGGAACTAAAATTCCCTTCCCTGCTTCAAATCCGATAAATTGGTATCAAGAGCTAACGAATAATACCACAGGTTCGAGCCTTGGACGAGATGCTTACATTTCAGTTTTTGACAATACGGATGTTTTGAGATATACTACATTTTTCGGGCGTGGTCGTTATAGCGAGGGACCAGCAGAAACACATTATACAAATGTAAACAATGTGAATCGTTTTTATTTTGCTGGAAATACACAGACCATTAATACGGCTACTATGCCATTAAATGAGCGGCTTTATGTAGAAGAATACGATTTAACAGTAGGTTCAACAGATTATTACAGACAATATGGTCCAATCAATCAATCAGGCACTAATGAGGCAGCTTGGGGAGCTTTTTTAACAATTGATGGATTATACGATGTTTTGGCTACAGAAAACCTTATAGAGGAATCAAACTATATTTTATTTCCTAACCCGTCGGATGATGAACTAACAATTAGAGCAAAAGAAAATATTATCAAAATAGAAATCTTCTCAATGGATGGGAAGTTGGTATTGCGTCAATCTATCAATTCTAGCGAAACGAATGTTGACATAAGTAATTTAAAAAAAGGGGGTTATGTTGTTAGTGTTTTGACGAATACCTCAATTGGTTATTCCAAAATCTTAAAACGATGAGAAGTCTTACTTTTTTATTTGTTACTATTTCTACAATAGGGCTGAGTCAATTCAGCCCTATTTGGGTAATACCGAGCAATTTTAGTGGATTTGATATTAAAGGGATAGACATAAATAATACTGGAAAAGTAGCTCTTATTACAGATCAATATAATGGAGGGCCATTTAATGACATTATGACTTATTATAGTGTTGATTATGGGCTGACATGGGATTCAACTTTTTTTACAAATCAATTCATGATACGTAATAATGTAAAAGTTACAGAATCAGGAAATGTTTATTTTTCAACTATAGTAAATGTTCCTTCAACTACAAATCCTCCAGGGTATCAAATGAAAGTTGTTAATTCACTAATTAACAATTCTTCAACTTGGGTAAGTATCGTTGTCGACAGTTTGAATGGAGCCCTAAAAGAATGTTCGCTTCATTTTTTAAACGACAGCACTGGTATGTTTTTTTACCAAAAAGGAGAATATTTGACGCAAGATTATGGGCAAACATGGCAAAAAGTTTATGGTCTTAACGCAGAACACCTAGGGGTTTTAAATGACCGTTTCATTCTGTATACATATCAAGATATTTTAACCATTAATCCTTTAACCAATGCAATAGATTCAATGCAGTATTTACCCTATGCTGAAGGAAACGTAGATCAATCTTGTTTTAAGAATGGGGTTGCATATAGAATGATCTTTGCTCAAGATGGTCAGCAACAAGGGTATTCAGTTTCCCCGTCGAACTACGCATCGCTCAATATTGACGAAATGCCTTTGGGTGAACAACGTGTAATACATTTTCCAGAACGTTATGCATTAGTTGATATAGAAGTAACAGAATCGTGCATCCACTTGGTTTTGGATGGTAGATATGCGCGCAGTTGCGATGGTGGGCATACGTTTTACGACGTAGATGCATTCAATGGTAACATGAATGAACAAGTTATGTTCATAGATTTTGTGAACGATACTTTGGGCTTTGCCGTTACTCAAAATTTGATAACCTTCGAATGGCGTTTATGGAAAACAACTAACGGTGGCGGAACGAATTTAGCACCTATTTTAACGAATTCGTTTATTGGAGGTTTGAGTGTTTCAGAATTGCAAATGGCTCCGAACTTTGCAGTATTTCCGAACCCCACGCATGGACAATTTCAAATTCAATCCGATAACACTATAGACCGAGTTGAAATCTATACTACAATTGGAGAACAAATTGAAAGCAGAATAGTAGAAAAAAATGAAAAGATGATTGATTTGTCGCATTTAGAATCAGGTATTTATTTTGTTCGTGCTTTTTCAGACAACAGCTATTCAGACAGGAGGCTAATTTTAGCGAAATAGTTGTGTAATGTTTATAGTTTATAACCGCAAATCAATCAATCTTAAAGGTTTGTGGTTTTTAGTTGCTTGTATATTCTAGTTTTATTCTGATAATTGATGGTTGCATGAATTCAGGGGTGTAAAAGAACAAATTTTGTTAGCTTTGTGGAAAGATATATATTTTATGTACGAAGCACTAAAACACGCACATTCGGGATTCCGTTGGGTTATTATAGCCTTATTGATATTCGCTATTTTCAATGCGTTTACACGCAAGAATGTTTACGAAAAGAAAGATAAAATGATTTATCTTTTTACCATGATTTCTTTGCACGTCATGCTTATAATTGGATTGGTTTTAAATTTTATTTCTCCAAAGGTGCAATATGCGTCAGGATTTATGAAAGATGCATCCTTGCGTTTTTATGGGATGGAGCATTTACTCGGAATGATTTTGGCCATTGTTATCATAACGGTTGGTCGTCGTAAAGCTGAAAACGCTATTGAAGCTGCCGACAAACACAAGAAAATCCGCACTTTTTATACCATCGGTTTGATTATTGTTTTAGCAATGATTCCTTGGCCATTCCGAACAGCTTTGGGTGGAGCATGGTTCTAAAGTTTATTCCTTTTATCGTTCTTGTTTTTGGATTTGCTGCTTGTAAATCTGAACCAAAGACCTGCGTAGATTGTGAAGACCTTGCTTTATCAGGTAAAGAACTTTATTACAATCAATGTTCATCTTGTCATGGCATGGATGGAAAACTGGGTAATTCTGGGGCAAAAGATTTGTCGAAAAGTAAGTTGACAGACGACGAAATAACGTATATTTTAAACGAAGGACAAGGCGCAATGCCTGCTCAAATTCAATTGATAGGTAAACAAGCTGAAATGGATTCTGTGATTGAATTTGTAAAACAACTTAGAAAATAATGGAACAAACAGGTAGTCATGTTGTTATCGATTATCGCGAAGAGCGCGGAATATTAATCAGCGTGATTCAAAATGGAATGACAGAAGAATTGTGCAAAGAATATTTGGACGAACTGGAATTCCTAGCTTTAACTGCGGGTGTGCTTGCGGTAAAAAGATTTACACAGAAAATACAATTTCCCAACCCGAGAACGTATATCGGAAAGGGTAAATTAGAAGAAATAAAAGAATTCATTGACAACAACGATATTGAATTAGCAATTTTTGATGATGAACTTTCACCAAGTCAAATGCGAAATATTGAGAAGGTTTTTGAAATCAAAATCCTCGATAGAAATAATCTGATCCTCGATATTTTTGCTAGTCGCGCTCGAACATCGCATGCACGAGCACAAGTGGAATTGGCACAATTGCAGTACTTATTGCCGCGCTTGACCAATTTGTGGACACACTTGGACAGACAAAAAGGAGGAGTTGGAATGCGCGGTCCCGGTGAAACGGAAATTGAAACGGATAGACGTGTTATTCAACAGAAAGTCTCTGTGCTAAAAAAACAGCTCATAGATATTGATAGACAGATGGCTGTTCAACGCGGAAACCGCGGACAATTGGTTCGAGTTGCCCTCGTAGGTTACACCAATGTTGGAAAGAGTACAATTATGAATTTGTTGAGTAAAAGTGATGTTTTTGCTGAAAACAAATTGTTCGCAACATTAGACACTACGGTTCGAAAAGTTGTTATACAAAACTTGCCGTTTTTATTAACGGATACCGTAGGATTCATTCGAAAGTTACCACATCAATTGGTTGAATCGTTTAAATCTACGCTTGATGAGGTTCGAGAAGCAGATCTTTTGGTACATATTATCGATATTTCACACGCAAATTTTGACGATCAATACCGTGTGGTCAAACAGACTTTAGCAGAAATTGACGACCAAGAAAAGCCAGTTTTGCTGGTGTTCAATAAAATGGATGCATATGAGCCAGAACAGATAGAAGATGAAGAAACGGCCAAAATGATTACACCTTCTATCGAAGAAATGAAAAAGACATGGATGGCAAAATTAGAAGAAAAGAATTGCGTTTTTATTTCAGCTACAAACAAAGAAAATATTGATGAATTTAAAGATGTCTTGTATGCAAAAGTAAAAGCGATTTTTAAGGTTCGTTACCCATATAACGATTTCTTGTATTAGTAGTCTTAGACCACGTCATTATTTCGAATTTTTTGCTAAGCATTATTGTTCATTTTTAAAAAAAAGCGTTTAAAGGATTTGAAATCTTTAAAACAAACAAAAAAAGGCATCTCTCGACGCCTTTTTTTGTTTGAACATTTTTACTTCTACCGCACAATTTGAAGGAAGCCATTCAGATCAATTTTGGTTCCATCTGTTCCAGTTAATTTTATTTTATAGAAATATACACCGTCTTCTGCTGGAGCACCAGCATTCGTATTTCCATTCCAAATTGGATTTGGCCCTGAACTATCGAGCATGGTATTGCCCCAGCGATTAGTGATTATCATGTGTATCGTTTCTACATTTGTCGTTTCTATGAAGAACACGTCATTCGATTTATCACCATTTGGCGAGAAAACGTTTGGGATGTTCCAAACTGGCGGAAATGTTGGAGGTATAGCTGGAGGTGGATAAACGTATATAGTAAGATAAGTAGTATCGCTACAATTTAAACCTTGCGTCGCAATCAATTGAACAATATACAGTCCGGTATCTAAATAAGTTGCACTTACAGAGTTCAAGTTTGTTGTTGAAGCTATCTGTCCATTTCCAAAATTCCATTGGTAGCTCGACGTGTTTTGGCTAGAATTACTGAACGTGACAGAAAGTGGAACATAGCCTGAATTTGGACTTGCCGTCACAATTGCTACGGGAGAGTTTTGTGCATTGACTAGAATGCTATCGTTTACAGAACATACGTCATCCGTCGCGGTGAAGTAATACCATCCTGAAGAAATATTCGTCGCCGTTGAAGCATCAATTGAATAAAGTCCATTTTGCCCCGGCCCTGACCAGTTATAATACATCTGATTCGTTGGATTAATTGTATCGTTTATCCCTGAAACAAATGCCGTTGCACTTCCTGTGGGAACACAAGCTAAAGACAGTGTTGTGAACATAGAGTCAATTGCCAAAGTTTGTTGAACTGAAATCACGCCACTTGATGTTGTAGAAAAACCACATCCATCCGTAATGGTAACGCTGAAAGGTACAAATGTACCGTTGGCAGTGTCTACGGGAATCCAAGTCGAACTTGTTGTTGCGCCGTTACTCCAAATATAAGAGTACGGTCCATTTGTATTGTTTGTAATAATGCCAGTTGCGAAAGCGGAATCAATCACGCAATCAACGGTTAAAGTGTCATTCGGATTTATTTGTGAAGTAGGTTGCGTAAAGTTGTTAATCACAAGAACAGAATCTGTCCAAACCATCCCACAACCGTTGGTGACTGTTATCGTGTGATATTCAGATGCTCCATTAATACCATTATTTGCTATTTGGTTGGTCGTTAAAGTCCCACCATTTTCCCACAAAATTGAGTATTGTGGGAAGGTCGAATTAGTTAAATTAATTGCTGCAGTAACATTCTGTGTTGGACAGTTTGAATAAAGCGTATCATTTGGACCAATGATGAAATAAGGAATATTATAATTTGTAATTATTGTCACCGTATCGGTAATTGTTGTGCCGCAACCATCCAACAAAGAAACGGTGTAGTCTATTGTGTCACCAGAAACATTATTATCTAGTAATGTACTTGTTGCTCCGGCAGTTCCATTGCTCCAACTAAAAGCGTATGGTCCGATTGTCGGGTTCGTAAGAGTCGCGGTAAATAACTGATCTACATTTACGCAATTATAGGTCGAAAAGTAACCAGGAGTGACATTAAATGCCGGCGGCAATGAATCGACAATTAAAATAACAGTGTCTTGAACGGCCCAGCCACAAAAGTCTATCACGGTTATTGTATATAAAATTGTATCTGGTTGAAAACCATTGTTCGGCATAAATGCTGGGTTTATGGTATCACCCCACGACCAATTTGTTTCAAAAGGTCCTAATGAACCTTGAATATTTGTTACAGCAACTTGTGGTGTGTCTGGAACGCAAACAGCCAAAACGGTATCCGGCACAGAATAGGTAAAATTATAGTGATCGACTACATATACAGTGAGTGAATCATAAATGGTATCACCACAAACGGTTACAGAATATCCTTTTATTTGCAACCATTCCATCGGTTCACTAATACCATCTGCAATTGGAGTAAGAGTGTATGCAACTGTATCAACACCAACTGGAAAGAATATACTCCCAGGTAAACTGGTGAAATCGGCTGCGGTTGCAGTTCCAGTTAATGTTACTGTAAAAGTTTGTGAACTATCTGTATAAAACGATGGTCGAATAAATAACAATTCCGTTGAAATACATCCTTCTGCTAAAATGGTATCAGTGAAAGAACCCGTATTAATTGATCCTTGCGCCTGTATTGTCACAACATTCGAAACAAAGCTTTCAGCCTTAAGGTAAACACCAGAATTCAAAGCTTGATCAGCAACATTACATATCCCAAGCTTAATATGATAAGTTCCACCGCATTGTAAATTAGAAACAGCTAACAAATTTATAGTGCTTCCATTATAACTTTCTCCTGAAAAATCACCATTAGTTGTGGTAAAATAAACAGAATTAGCAACAAAATTTGGGTTGGCGGCTGAACAAGTTGCTGCAGGATAACTTCCTGAGGGTGTGCCTGAATTGACCGTGTTAATTGCAACTGGAATCGTCGTTCCTGGAATCAAAGCTACATTTACTGCGTTGTTTGTGAAACTGCCACTGATGCCGGGCCCCGAAAGAAAAAAGCCGAAAGCATCGTTAAAGCCTGAACAAGTGTAACCAGTATATTCGGAGGATGCAAAGATGTATTCAAAGTTCAAGGTATCGCCGGTTGCAATGAAATCAAATTCTAAAATCGAACCGTTTGTAATACTTCCATTTGCAATAGATGACAAGTCGGCATCAACTATTGAAGGCGAACCACCTGTGCGTAAGTATACTCCTGCAGGAAAAATAAAAGTACTTGAAGTAAAACTTCTAGCGCCTGAATAGGATTGTGCACTTGTGGAGATTGATGCCGTACCATTATAAGTAATATTAAATGCTGAAATCCCACTGCCAATGAGAATGTCTTGAACCAATTGATAAGGAGTCAAAGTGTTTTGATAAGCTATTTGAGAGTGGACTTTATGAGTCGTTGAGAATCCAAAAGCAATTAATAAAAAGGTGAAAATACTAGTTGTTTTCATAGTTATTTTTGGTGGGCTAATAAAATGACGTAAATTCTAAAAATTTAGTTGCATTTAGTGCTGTTTCATCGGTTTTTCTTAAAAAATCCTCATCTTTGAACTAAAGTAGCATAAATATGAAAAACACACAGGATTTTATCCAGAATAACAAAGATAGATTTGTAAAAGAACTAATTGATTTACTGAAAATCCCTTCGGTTTCTGCTGATTCAAGTTTTGCAAAAGATGTGGTGAAAACAGCTGAATTTGTAGCGGATAAATTGCGCTCAGCGGGTGCTGAAAATGTTGAAATTTGCGAGACAAATGGTTATCCAATTGTTTATGGAGATAAAATTTGGGACAAATCATTACCTACTGTTTTAGTTTACGGGCATTACGACGTTCAGCCCGCAGATCCGTTGGAATTATGGACTAGTCCAGCTTTTGAACCAGTTATTAAAAAAACAGCAATACATCCTGAAGGCGCAATATTTGCTCGTGGAGCATGCGACGATAAAGGTCAAATGTACATGCATCTTAAAGCATTCGAAGCGATGATGAAGGCGAATGAATTGCCTTGCAACGTGAAATTCATGATTGAAGGCGAGGAAGAGGTTGGAAGTGTGAACTTAGGACTTTTCGTTGAAAAGAATCACGACAAATTAGCAGCTGATATTATATTGGTATCCGATACTGGAATGTTGGCGAACGATATACCTTCAATTACAACTGGACTCCGAGGTTTAAGTTATGTTGAAGTTGAAGTTACAGGTCCTAATCGCGATTTACATTCAGGTCTTTACGGTGGTTGTGTGGCAAATCCGATCAATATTCTAGCGGAAATGATAGCTTCTCTTCATGATGGCAAAGAAAGAGTCGCCATTCCACATTTCTATGATGATGTTGTTGAATTATCTAAGGAAGAGCGAGCAGAAATGGCAAAAGCACCGTTCAGCGTTGAAGCCTACAATAAATCAATAGACATTGCTGATGTTCACGGTGAAGAAGGATACTCAACGCCAGAGAGAGGATCTATTCGTCCCACTTTGGATGTAAACGGAATCTGGGGTGGTTATATTGGCAAAGGTGCTAAGACGGTAATTGCCTCTAAAGCGTATGCCAAAATTTCTATGCGTTTGGTTCCAAATCAAGATCCAAAAAGAATTACAGAATTATTCCAAAAACATTTTGAAAGTATCGCGCCAAAAAGTGTAAAAGTTAAAGTAACTCCACATCACGGAGGAGAGCCAGCTGTGACGCCTATTGATTCAATTGGTTATGCAGCTGCTTCTTTGGCCTATGAGGAATCTTTTGGCAAAAAACCAATTCCAGTAAGAAGTGGCGGAAGTATTCCTATCGTAGCTATGTTCGAAAAGGAATTGGGATTGAAAACAGTTTTGATGGGCTTTGGTCTGGACAGCGATGCGATTCACTCGCCAAATGAGCACTTTGGTTTGTTCAATTACTATAAAGGCATTGAAACGATACCTTATTTCTATAAGTATTTTACGGAATTGTCGAAATAGATGAGAACTAATTTTTTGTGGCTAGTTTTAGGGGTTTTCGTTCTCAGTTCTTGTATTGATTATGATGAGATAAAGATTGTTTCAGTCGGAAAAATTTCTTTAGACAACTTTGAGGGAACAACAGCTCATGTTAACGTGGATGTGGAACTCGAAAACCCCAATTTCTTTGCGATAAAAATAAAACCCTCTTCTTTAGATATTTATGTTGAGGAAGAATACCTTGGCAAGGCGGTTTTACTTGAGAAAGTAAAAATTAAAAGAAATTCCGTCGCTATTTACTGCGCGAAAATTCAATTGCAAGGCGAAGGCGGAATGCTACTCAAAGCCATGAAATATGCGCTGCGAAAAGAATTTAAGGTTCGATTAACAGGTTATGTCAAAGGGTCTGTTTATGGTATTCCTAAAAAAATGAAAGTTGATGAAACGAAGACAATAGATGGCCGCAAATTAAAATTAAAAACACCTTTTTTTAATTAAGATAATAGTTTATTGGGCCTCTATCACAGGTGTTTAATCGTTAGGAATAAACTTCTAGGCCGTTAAATTTCGCAAATTTTAAATGACCTTTTTTCAAAAAAACGTGTTTTTGATTGAATTAAATTTTCGCGCAAATCAATCAACTTCCTCTATAAACACTCTGGGCATTCGCAATGAAAGTCCTGTCATTATTTCATATGGTATGGTGTGGCATTTTTTCGCCAAACTTTTAAGGGTTTGATTTGGCCCTATGATTTCTACCTCCATTCCAACGGATAAATTACCATCTGTACAATCTATCATTAACATGTCCATGCACACGCGACCAACAGTTGGGAAATAATTATCGTTAATTACAACACCACCTTTCCCATTGCTCAATTGGCGTTGGAACCCATCTGCATATCCAACTGGGATAATCGCAATAGTTGTTGGTTTGTCGGCAATAAAAGTGCGCCCATATCCAAGGGAATCGCCAACTTTCATCTCCTTAATTTGCGAAATTGTGCTCTTCCATGAAATTACATTTTCTAATGTTTTCTCAAGCTCTGAATTACTACTTATTCCAAACATACCGATGCCCAATCGAACCATATCAAAACTGTATTCGGGATAATTACTTAAGCCTTCGCTGTTCAAAATATGGCGCAAAACAACATAGGGTAGAGCCTTTTGAATTATTTCAGTAATATGTTGAAATGATTTTAATTGTTGCAGTGTAAAACTGGCATCATCCGTATTGTCTGCGTCTGCAAGATGAGAGAAAATAGTCTTAACTTTGATTTCTGGTTGAGCCTTCAAGTAATTAATGACCTTAGTCAATTCATCCACTTGAAAACCAAGTCTATGCATACCTGTATCAAACTTCAAGTGAATAGGGAATTGTTCTATACCTTCGTGTATTAATTCTGTTACAAGCGCTTCCATCTGATTAAAGGAGTAAACAGAAGGTTCTAAATTGTATTGAATACAATCTTGCCAAGTAGAAATATCACTGTTCATTACAATTATAGGTAATTCAACACCGCTTTTGCGCAACTCTACTCCTTCGTCAACATAAGCGACACCTAAATAACGAATGCCTTGTTGGGTTAAAAATTCAGAAATTTTTGTTAACTCTGCTCCATAAGATTGGGCCTTCACCATTGCTAATAAACTGCAGGTTTTTGGAATTCGAGATTTCCAGACGGAAAGATTCTGTTTTAATGCCGGCAAACTAATCTCAACAAAAGTACTGTGGTTACGCGCTTTCATTTTGCTTGCTAATCGACGTAGTTCTGTTTGAGCGCCTTTGAATAGGACAACAGAATCGTTTATTTCATTAAAATCAGAGATCTCTTTTGTTCCAAATACCAAAAGCGTTTTTTCTTTTGTTGTCAATTTCGCTAATGCGAAGCGTTTAATGATCTTGTCAAATGACTTCGTATCTATTTTTGATAGTATACTCTCGGCGACAACAACAAAACGGTCTTTCTTTTTTGAAATGGAAAGCTGATATCCTAACGCTTGCTCTAAACCGTCTAAATTCAAATTGAAAGCATCGAATAAAAGTAAGTTTTTGTTAATGCCATCCAAACTCTCCATACGAAGTGCGATTTTGGGCAGCGTGAGCATTTTGTTTTCAATAGTTTTGGCAGGCAGAGCAAAACTTGAAACAACTTTTCGGACTAAATTTTTATTCGTTTCTTCAAATGATTGACCAATTTCACTGAATACAAACGATTTTTCACTTCTAATTAGTTGCTGTAAATCTTTCGGGGCATATATCTTTTCGCATTTTTTAAAAAGCATCATTTTTTCAATGAAATGCTCTTTTTCTGTTTCAAAATTGTTGCGGTGAGCGATGCCAAAACTTGTAAAAACTCCGATTGTGGGGTTTATCATCGCAGCCAAATTTAGCATTTCACCTTTCTTAGAAATACCAGCTTCTATTAGTGCAATTTCAGTGTTTTCATTGATTTCAAAAATGGAAAGCGCAACACCAAGTTGTGAATTAAAACTTTTTGGACTTTTACTTACATTGTATTTGTCAGAAAGAATGTAGTAAATCCATTCTTTAATAGTCGTTTTCCCGGCACTTCCTGAAATTGCAATTATGGGAATAGTAAACAAATTACGATGGTGAGTTGCCCAAAGTTGTAAGGCTTCGATTACGGAATTAACATGAATGAAAGTAGCTTTCGGATATTTTTTATAGTCTACGTTTTCATCTACAAGAAAAACCAGTATCCCTTTTTGATAAGCCTCAACGATATAGCCATGTCCATTGTTATCTTTTGATTTTAAACATGCAAATAAGGTTTTCGATCCTTGGTGAATTTTGCGTGTATCGTAAGCAATTGTTTGAACGACTTCTGTTCTTTTGTATTGCAAAAAGTAACCTAAACAAATGGTTTTGATATCAGTACTTAAATAGTTTATATTCAATGCTTAATATTATTAAAACATGTTCGGCAAAGTGGTTCATAGTTGTTCTGCGAACCCAATAACACGGTTTCTTCATCTGACGTAATTCGATGAGAGAATTGTGCTAAGTTACCGCAAGATACGCATATGGCGTGAACTTTCGTAACATATTCTGCCATGGCTAGAATAGACGGGATAGGACCAAAGGGCAGGCCCTTAAAATCCATATCCAACCCCGCAACAATAACCCTCGCACCTTTGTTGGCAAGTTGCACACAAACATTGGCTAACTCTGAATCAAAGAATTGTGCCTCATCTACAGCAACGATTTTTTCTTTTTCCCATAAATCAAGAATTTCAGAAGAATTCTTGATGACTTTAGCTTCGATGGCTGTTCCTTGATGACTCACAACATTCTCTTCACTGTAGCGATTGTCAATTTTGGGTTTAAACAAAAGGATGCTTTGTTGGGCAAATTCAGCCCGACGGATACGACGAATTAATTCTTCTGTTTTACCCGAAAACATAGAGCCACAAATGACTTCTATCCAACCATTCGTTCGATTTTTATCTGGAAATTGTTCTAAAAACATATATGCTAAAATCCTAAATTAACTTAAATCACTTTACTTAAAGTGACGCGAGAATAACAACTGCAACCGCTAGTCCGTAATTTTCTGATATAAAATTCGTTATTTTGTACCTCAAGACAATTGAAAAGTTAGCAACTTGTTTCGAATGTTGAAAAAAATAATTTTATATACCTTTTATGAAGCGAGAAGAACTGTTGAAGCGAATCGAAGAAATCTATAAAAAATTGGAAAATCATAGTTTGGAATCTAGTGAAATAGATGAGTTAGTGGATTTGTCAAACAAACTATACGAAAGAGCATTAGTCTTACGTTATAAGGTAGCTGAACAGAGGATTTTCGGCGAAAATAAAAGGCAAACTATAAATTCAATTGCTGATAGTACAGATGATTTGGCGGAAGTGAATATTTCGGAATCTGTAATTTCAGAAGCTATTGATTTTAATGTTTTTGGAAGTCAAGAAGAAAAAATTCTAGAATATGAGACGGTTGAAATGGAGCCTAAAATTCAAACGACGGAAATGATACTTGACTTTTCGGATTCAGCTGAAATCGAAGCAGAAGAAGTAAATAGGGAAGATATCGAACCAAAGGAAGAAAAAGAAGTAGTTCCAGTACAAATCCATTACGAACCCAAAGAATGGGATTCTTATTTTTCTAAAGTCTTAGCCGATTATAGTACGGGTATTCAAAAACCGTTGATGAGTTTAGCAGGATCATTTGGTTTGAATGAAAGAATTCTATACATCAACGAGCTATTCAGCGGAGAGGCTGAAAAGTTTTCTGCTGCTGTTTTGAGCATAGACAAATTAGAGGACTGGAACTCATGCAAAAACGCTTTGGGTACTATAGCAAACGAACAGAACTGGGAAAAGGAAATTGATACCGTTGGAGAGTTTGTTTTACACGTGTATAGAAAATATGCTTAAACGATTTATTGTCGCAGTTTTATTTTTTCCCACTTTAGGGTTTTGTCAATTGGATCAAGTGCGAGAATGGACGAAAACATTGTGTGCTCCAGATATGCACGGTCGAGGTTATGTTTCGAGTGGTGATAGTTTGGCAGCTGAATATTTGGCGGACGAATATATAAAAATTGGTTTACTGCCGATTCCCGGGAATAAAACAATGTTCCAATCTTTTCAATTTCCGGTAAACACTTTTCCGGGCGCAATGAAGGTTGTCTTGGGAAGTCAAGTTCTAAAACCTGGAGTTGATTATATCGTTGATCCAGCCAGCGGAAGTTCTAAGGGAGAGTTGAAGACTATATTTTTAGATGGACTGACCTTATATAAAACAGACAATATAGATTTTATATTGCTTAACCGAAAAGACACCTTTAATAATGCAATCGTAGCCGATTTGTCAAATTTAAAAGGTGATTCGCTAAAGCTTGTGAAAGAGAAATTGCAAACTTGGAATTCGAGTATTCTGATTATCGAACTTTCGCCTTTCAAATTTACGTGGTCAGTTGCCACGCAAGCAGAGAATTTCCCTTACATCATATTGCGGGATTCGCTCTGGTCGAATCAAAAAATTACAGTTGATATTTCGAATAAATTAATACCCAATCACACGGCGCGAAATGTAATAGCCTATTTACCAGCAAAACGTAAAACAAAGAAAACAATTTTCTTTTCTGCACATTATGACCATTTAGGGAGAATGGGAGCGGAAACTTATTTTCCAGGTGGAAACGACAATGCGAGTGGTTCCGCAATTTTATTGTCATTGGCGACTGATTTTAAGCAAAATCCAAGTAAGTACAACCTCGTATTTGTTGGTTTTGCAGGCGAAGAAGCGGGTTTAATCGGTTCTCACTATTATGTCAATCACCCACTTTTTCCTCTTTCGAGAATAGAATTTTTAATTAATCTGGATATTATGGGGAGCGGAGAAGATGGCATAACAGCTGTAAACGCATCTCTTTTTCCCAAAGAGTTTAAGAAGCTGAAAAAAATCAATAAAAAGATGGGACTTTTAAAAACAGTAAATTCTAGAGGCCCCGCAGCAAATTCAGATCATTATTTCTTTTGCGAAAAAGGCGTCCCATGTTTCTTTATTTATACGATGGGTCCCAACAAAAATTACCACGATATATTTGATACGTATGACGAATTGAGTTTCGCGGAATTTGAAGATTTAACACGATTAATTAAACGTTTCATATTGAAATTATGAGACTTAGACAGGTATAATCTTGGTTTTTTTTGTTCAGTTAATTAAATAATATTTATTAACTTGGTCTATATATTTTCGACAATATGAAGACTTTACTATTCAGTTTATTTGTATTTTTCATTTCTTTAGAGGTTTATTCTCAACCCTATGCAGGGACGGAAGGAAAAAAAATCATACCGCCGAAAGCAGCAGGATGCACACCTCCAAACACATCTCGGACTATGGAGATGAATAATGTTCGCATGTTGGTTCATACTGCGGGCAACCTTTGGCACCGCTATCCTCAAAACTTTTCGTTGTACGAGGTTCCTAAGAATTCTGGTATTATGTGCCTTTTTACAGCAGCATTGTGGCTGGGTGGAACGGATGCGAATGGTCAATTAAAATTGGCTGCTCTTCGGTATAGAAATGGTCAAGACTATTGGACCGGGCCTTTGATTCAAACCAGTGCTGAAGTAACTTCTCAGGTTTGTAATGAATACGATAAGCACTTTGTTTCAACGCAAGATGAAGTAAGAAATTTCGTTTCTTGGTATGATGCAGGGATAACCGATCAGCAAGAAGGTACAAATACACAGGCAAGTCTATTTCCGGCTTATAAAGTTCCGGATATTATTAAAAATTGGCCCGCCCATGGTGAT
>JBDNIA010000418.1:0-6518 GCA_041688525.1 Crocinitomicaceae bacterium
CTCGGGATCTTCAGCAGCATCATCGGGGCTGTTAAAACAAACAAGAGACACATTTATTGCTGACTTAGGAATCCCACTAGGTGCAATGCTTCCTTATGCAGGCCCTGCTGCACCTTACGGGTTTTTACTGTGTGACGGATCTGAAATTGAAAGAGCTAAGTATCCAGATCTATACGATATTGTTGGAACAACATATAACGGCACAATAGCATTATTAGGAGTTAATACTTACAGACTTCCTGATTTACGAGGTAGGATGCCGCTCGGTAAAGATAATATGGACAACGGCGGAACTGTTCCTGTAGTCACTGGTGGTTTTGTTGATGGTGGTGGTGGTACTGCTGCTCGTGTAGCAGACATCAAGGCACAGACTCTTGGCGGAAGTGCTGGTCAAAGTTCCGCTACCTTAACACTGGCTAATTTGCCTGAACATAGTCACACACTAAGTTCTGACAGACAAGATTACGCTGCGGTAGCAGTTACAACAACTATTGATCCAGATGCAACTACTGGTCTAGGACCAACTGCACCAGGACAAGCACAATATTTAAAAGACTCTGGAGGCATTAAAAAACCAACAGGAACTACACTAAGTACCCCAGTGGGTATTATGAATCCTTATCTAACAATTAATTATATTATTAGATCAGGTCCTCCAGTATTCTAATTAGGTAAAACAAATGGCATATCAAATTAACAAAACAGACGGAACAATTGTAGCAACAGTAGCTGACGGACAAGTGGATACGTTATCCACTGATCTTACTCTTATTGGAAAAAATTATAGTGGGTTTGGCGAAGCATTAAATGAAGATCTTGTAAAGCTCTTAGAAAATTTTGCCAGCACCTCAACCCCTACTCATCCAATTAGAGGGCAGATTTGGTTTGATACATCAGAAAATAAATTAAAAGTCTACAATGGTATAAGTTTTGTTCCAGTTAGTTCTGCAACTATTTCTAATACACAACCTGATACGCTGGCTATTGGTGACTTATGGTTTGATAATACAGCAGCTCAACTTTACTTTTTTGACGGAACTAGTCCAATTTTATTAGGTCCTGCTTATTCATCGACACAGGGACTAAGCGGATTAAAAGTTGAAAGTATTTTAGATACACTGAATCAAACCAAAGTTATAACTTATTTTTATAATAACGGTATTTTATTAGGAATTTTTGCCAAAGATAGCTTTACTCCTAAAACAGATATTGTAGGGTATACCGGAAGCATTGAACCAGGGTTTAACGCCGGAACATTACCAGGAATTAAATTTAATGTAACATGTACTAATGCCGAGCAACTAGGTGGAACGCCAGCAACTACATATGTTAGATCCGACACTTCAAATGCTATTAATGGTCAATTGAGAATTACAACAGACTTAGGTATCGTTGTAGGATCGGCTGGACAAATGAGTTTGTATGTTACAGCAGGCGACATCTACATGTCTAATTCTTCAACAGATAAAAGTCTAATTCTAAACGTTAGAAAAGGCATTGCACAAGAAAATGCCATTGCTATTGATGCTGCTAACAGAGTAGTTTCGATATACAATGGATACACAGATAGCGTAACAAATATAGGCGGAGATCTAATAGTTACCGGAAACTTAACAGTGGAAGGCTCGACTACTACTCTTAACACAACAGATTTAATTGTTGAAGATAAAAATATTGTCATTGCTAGTGTTGACTCTCCAACAGATACTACTGCTGACGGCGCCGGCATTACAATTAAAGGCACTACCGATAAAACAGTTTTGTATTCAGAATCAGACAATTGGTTGGACATATCTGAAACCGTTAATCTAGCATCCGGTAAAGCTGTATACATTGATGGAACATTGGCCATTAACGGAAACAGCCTAGGGTCTGCAATAACCAGTATTCCAGGTGTTACTTCTTTCGGTAAGCAAACTGTTATCAACGTCGGCCCCGGAGCAACACCTGATCCAGCATGGATGCGTTTAGAAAATAATAGACTTTCCACTGTATCAAGCGATTATGATCTAGAACTATTTCCGGATGGCACAGGCAACATTGTTGTCAACGGCACAGCCCAAATTAAAGAACTTGCCGACCCAACAGACTTACAGGATGCTGCAACTAAAGAATATGTTGACAACACAATTGAATCTCGTCCTTTGGTATTTGCAATGGATTTATCAGACGGTAAATCAAACACATACATTATTGCAAACGTTTTAAACAACCTTGCTCCTGTTGCAGAATTAAGAGCAGGAACTGTGGCGAGAATACTGTGTACATTGTTAAGCAATTCTACATCAAGTTTAAATATAAATTCATTACCGCCAGCAATATCTACCCAAGCATTTTTAACTGACCTTAGCGGTAATTCAGCAAATGCCATGACAAACATATCATTCCCAACCGCAACAATTCCTGCACCTAGTGTTTCTACAACAAGAATTATTAAAGTGTTTCAAATATTTGGCGGAGTATGGACATGGCAGTCAGATACAGTTTTACCAGCATAACGGAATCAGGAGCGACATAGATGTCCTATATTATTAATAAATTTAACGGCGAACAGTTAATAGTTCTACAAGATGGAACTATTGATACCACCACTAGTCTTAATCTAGTGGGTAGAAATTATGTAGGATATGGCGAAGCACAAAATGAAAATTTTGTGTTTATGCTAGAAAATTTTGCCAATCCTAGTCCTCCATCGAGACCGCTGCAAGGTCAAATTTGGTTCGATACCACAACCAACGCTGCTAATGTGTATAACGGTACTGCATGGTCTCCTATAGGCAACGCAACTCTTAGCGTTACATCGCCTACCGCTCCTAACAATGGAACACTATGGTTAGACACTACTGCAAATCAATTAAAAATTTATACAGGTACTGATTGGGAATTAGTAGGCCCTGAAGCAGTTGCAGAATTTGGAACCACACGAGCTAGGTCTGTATCAGTTGACGACTCTTTAGGAAATCCTAAACCGATAATTATTATAGAAACCGACGGAGTCCCACTGGCTATCTGCTCGTCAGAAGCATTTACTATCAATACTGGATTTTCAATTACTGGATTTAGTAATAACTTGATATCAGGAATTAATTTATCAAATACATCTAAAATAAACGGTAGTATTACAGGTAATGCAGTTACTGCTGATAAGTTATCGACTTCTAGATTTATTAATAATGTTCCGTTTGACGGAACTTCGAATATTACACTTAGTGCATCTACTACTAATTTGTTAGTAAGCGGCACTTATATTTTAGGAAATGATTTCAACGGAAATGTTGCAACAACTTGGTCAGTTGATGCTACTCCGTCAAATGTTATCGGAAAAGTTGTTGCTAGAAATAGTGTAGGTGGATTTTCCGCTGGACAAATTACAGCATCATTTGTTGGGGAGTTAACAGGAAATGTAACTGCAACTTCCGGATATAGTTCTTTTAATGAAGTAAGAGCAACAACATTTGTTGGAGCTACCTTAACAGGAACTGCCAACGCTGCAAATCAATTAGCAAATACTCGAAAAATTAACGGTGTTAACTTCAATGGTACTAGTGATATTACTATTACTTCCGCCGCTGCAACACTAACAGGTAACACCCTGGCACCGACTGTTGCATTATCAAGTTTAACATCAGTTGGGACTCTTACTGCATTAGCAGTAGCAGATGCTGGTATAGATGTAGGATCAGCTAGTCAATTAAAAATGTTTGTTGATGCTAGCACTCCGACTATTAGGTCAGCTACCGGTACTCTAAATTTTGATATGGGCAGTACAGGGCCCGATGTTTCGTTTGTCAATGCAACACGATCGTTGTCCTTAGGAGGCCCAAATGCTCCTGCAATAATTGGTGATAATACTACCAACCTTGGCATAGCCGGTTATAAGTTTAATAATGTCTATGCAAATAATTTTGTAGGCAATGCAGATACTGCAACTTTGGCAACTAGTTCTACTAATTTAGTAGGTGGCGGCAGCGGCGCACTACCTTACCAGTTAGCGATTGGAACAACATCAATGTTAGGACTGGGCGCAGACGGCTACGTTCTAAGAGCAAGAACTGCTGGGCCAACATGGGAAGCACTGAGCTACGAGCAATTGAACAAAGGTAGTTATGTTAATATGATTAACACATCTACAACAGGCGATGTTAATTTTTATAGTTCGTCAATTCCGGTAACAATTAGTGTTGATGCTACAAGCACAAACACTGTAAGCAAAGTAGTTGCTAGAGATAGTAGTGGAAACTTTTCAGCCGGCATAATAACAGCTAATTTAGTAGGTGCTGTTACAGGTGCTGTTACAGGTAATGCATCGACTGCATCAAGTTTGCAGACAGCAAGAACTATTAATGGTGTAAGTTTCAACGGAACTGCTGATATTACAGTGCCTGCATTAGATGCATCAAAGGTGCCGTTAGCCGGCGGCTCTATGTCAGGGTACCTAACATTAGTTGGCAGTCCTGTATCCACTAATCACGCTGCAACAAAGTCTTATGTGGATACACAAGTAGCCAGCGTATCTAACTTTACAGCTATATCAGGAAATACGATCTACAGCACTTCGGGATTTACCAATCAAGTAGGATCATTCAATAACGGTGCTAACTTTTTTGATGTATTTCCTCCAAGTAGTAAGACTATGAGCAATCTAGTAGCATTTGTGCCAAGTATTGCAGTGATACATTTTGCTGGCGGAGTTAATGCCGATGACAGCATGCGGTGTACATGGAGTAACTTAGGCGATAGAATTAGAGTTTATGTTCAAAATACTGAACAACGATCAACACCTGCCGCAAACTATATGGCAATTTGGAGTTAATATGCACTACGTATGTATTGAAGATAATGTAATTGTTAGTATTTTAGGATATGCACCCAATGTGCCAGACACTGTGTCTGTTGTTGAAATCAGTGACGCTGATGCTGAATTAATAACGGCACAAACGTCGTATTTTGATCTAGTAACTAAAACAGTTAAAGCAGTTGATGCTAGTGTAACAGCACAAAAAACTCAAGATTTAGCCAATGCCGAACAACTTGAATTTTTAAGAAGCACTGATTGGCAAATTCTACGTCATCTACGTCAACAAACACTAGGACAGACTACAACTTTAACAGATGCAGAATTCCTAACATTAGAGCAACAGCGAGCAGATGCTGCGGCTTCTGTAATTTAAAAAGTAATAAATACATTAAATGGGCGGAGTTTAATATAATATGGCATACCAAGTTAATAATTTTAATGGCGGGTTCCTAGTAAATGTAGCAGATGGAACTATTGATACTACTACAGATCTACGATTTGTTGGTAAAAACTATGCAGGTTACGGAGAAATTCAAAACGAAAATTTCCTACACCTTATGGAAAATTTTGCAAATACCACAGCTCCGCCTAAAGTTGTTGCAGGACAAATTTGGTATGATAGTGCAAATAAAAAACTTCGATATTACGATGGATCACAATTTAAAGTAGCTGCCGGAGCACAGGTCAGCGCTACCGCTCCTAGCGGACTGACTACTGGCGATTTTTGGTGGGATACTTCTGCTAAACAATTATACACATGGAACGGGACAGACTACACATTAGTTGGCCCAGTTTCTAGCCCAGACTTAGGTACTTCTATTATCAGTGCAGCAGTAGTAAAAGGCACAGTAGGTACATCGTTTGGTCCGCACACTGTATTAAAAGTAATCGCTGATGATAAAACTATTGGCATTTTTAGTAAGACTGAATTTACTATTGACAATGCACAAAATCCTATTGAAGATTTCACAGTTGTTAAAAAAGGATTTACTTTAGCTAAGTCACAAACTGGTGTATCAACTGACAGCTATGCCATGTGGGGAACTGCTCAAAATGCCAATCAGCTTGGCGGATTTAACGCTGATCAATACATTAGAGTTGGTGATAATTCTTTTGTCAGCGAAGTTGCGTTTAGCGACCCCGGATTTCAAGTAGGTAACGGCAATGATCTAAGAGTCCGGATTGAAAACGGTGACGAAGCTGTAATAGAAAACCGATTAGGCAATCCTATTACCTTTAGAATTACAGTAGCTGAAACTACAGACGAAAGAGATGTTGCAGTTATTCAATCCACTGGACTAGTACCAGGTAACGACAATGTTTATACGTTAGGTACTGCATTGTCAAGATGGAATAATGTATATGCCGCAACATTTACCGGTAACGTAACTGGCAACGTAACTGGCAATGTAATTGGTAACTTAACTGGTAATGTATTCGCACCTGACAGTCAAATACTGATAAACGCTGCTACTAAACAGATTGGATACGCCGGCGCAACTATTGTAGGTACACTGACTGGATCTGTAACAGGTTCCGCAGCAACCGCTACTAACGCTAGCAAATTAAGTGACTTAGAGCCATCTGCAGCAGTACCGGGATCTGTAATTGCTACCATTCCTGTTAGAGATGCAACAGGCAACATATATGCTAACCAGTTTGTTGGTATTGCAGATAAAGTTGATAGAACATTTATTGATAAAACCGATGCAGTCTCAGA
>JBDNIA010000419.1:0-1676 GCA_041688525.1 Crocinitomicaceae bacterium
AAACGGGAAGTTTTCTTGTATGTTAGTTGTTATTCTCATTCGATAAATATGCTAAAGGTCCGTTAATAATATATATGCAATTTAATCCTGTTTATTTATATACAACTAAGTTAGATGTGTTTACTAGTCCTTCGGACACTTGGTCAACTGAGAGGTATCGTAGAGTGTACAATCGTAATCTAAAAATATATAGAGGTGTTGATAATCGCATCGACATACAAGTTCGTAATCCTGATCAAAAAGCCAGTAACGTTACCGGCTCTACATTGGTATTTAACCTCGTGTCAAAATCCACAGAAGATTTAATATTACAGAAAGATTTCGAAGCAATGGACCTAGTTACTGGCAAGGTAACTGTGATATTGACAGATGCTGAACTATTAAACATTGACAACGGATTTTATTCTTACAGCGTTACTAAAGAAGTTAGGTCAACAGTTGACTCTACTGATTATACAGTAACATCTAGAATGCCATTGTATGTTGACAGCCAATATGGCGCTTCTGGCACATTGGAAATTAACGGTGAAGTATACGGCACCGTGACAGAAAGTTTAGTAGTTGATGCGTTTAATTACACTAATCCATCCACACAAGGTGATGATACTCTTGCATGGTATGAAAGTTCAATCATCGATGCCAAGCCACAGATTAATACAGGTAATGCATTACATACATTTCAATTTTACTCTACAAATTATGTAGGCACTGTTGAAATTCAAGGTAGTCTCGATTATCAAGGAGCTACTCCTAGAAAAGATAAATGGGTCACTATCACTACTACTGATTTAACTAGCCAATCTTACGAAAATATAATCGGGCATTGGAATTGGTTTAGAATCAAGCATATTCCTAGTTTATCGAACACTGGAACTGTTGACAAGATACTGTACAGATAGTATAATTAATCTATGACACTAGTCGTAGATAAATTCCGTTCCTTACTTCCTCCCAGAGCCAAAAGCTCTCCTTCAGGATGGACATCATTCAATGCACCCTGCTGCCAACATCGAGGCCACGGCAACGATACACGCAAACGTGGCGGCATCCGCTTCGACGGCAATGGAGTTGTCTTTAATTGTTTCAATTGTAAATTTAGCACTGGTTGGCAACCCGGATCGCCGTTTGGCGAGAAAATGAAAACACTTGCTCGCTGGTTAGGTGCCGGTGATGATACGATCAAAGAACTAGTTTTCGAAGCACTTAAAACAGAAGGCGATACGTATCGTCCAGAAGAGCAAGAGACACATATAGCATTTACTGATAAAGAACTACCAGAAGGTTCTATGGCAATTGCAGAATGGATCAACAGTGCATACCTCCCTGACATCTCCAAAGATATTGGTCCTGTCATTGATTATGTCTACAATAGAGGATTTGATGCACTAAGCGAAAACTTCTTTTGGAGCCCTAGCCCAGGATACACTGATCGAGTAATTGTTCCGTTTCGATGGCAAGGCCGTATTGTGGGCAATACTGCTCGCAAGGTCAAAGCGGGAAAACTTAAATATTTGTCAGATCAACATCCACATTTTGTTTTCAACTTTGATCAACAACAAGAAGATCAAAAATATATATTTGTGTGTGAAGGTCCGTTTGATGCACTGGCAATAGGCGGAGTTGCACTACTTACCAATGAAATTGCAGAGCAGCAATCTAGGATAATTAATAGTCTA
>JBDNIA010000420.1:0-2703 GCA_041688525.1 Crocinitomicaceae bacterium
CGACCAAACATGGATCAAATCGTGTAAAACAAATAAGAAATAAAAATGGCTGCAATTATTCCGGCAATGTCAGCAATTAGACCAGCACCAGCAGCATATCTAGTATCTTTTATTCCAACTGAACCAAAGTAAATAGCTAACACATAAAATGTTGTCTCGGTGCTGCCTTGAAAAGTTGCCGCTACTTTACCCGCAAAAGAATCAACACCGTGGGTGTCAAATATTTCCAACATTAGTCCTCGCGCTCCAGAACCACTAAACGGCTTCATCAAAGCTACAGGTAGAGCTTCGACGAATTCAGTTGCTGTAATTCCCACAAAAATCAATGTGAATTCAATTCCTTTCAAGACTTCGTCTAGTGCTCCCGAAGTCCTAAAAATGGCAAGTGCTGCTAACATTGCTACCAAATAGGGGACTATAGTAATAGCGACTTCAAATCCACCTTTAGCTCCTTCAATAAACTCATCATAGACATTTACTTTTTTACGTATTGCCATAATTAAGAAACTAGTAATAATTAAGATAAGAAATAAGTTGCCGCCAACATTAGAAATTGTCGCTGTATAAGCTGGATAAGTCCAAACAAAAAGCAAAAGACCGATAACAAAAGCAATTAAACCACCTAAATAGGCTAGAATTACTGGGTGAAATAAATTCACTTTTTGACGAATACTAACATAAAGCATCCCAATAATTGTTGAACAAAAAGTCGCTAATAAAATAGGTAAAAATACTTCTGACGGTGCCGTTGAGCCTGCAACACTGCGATAAGCAAGTATCGAAACAGGAACTAATGTTAATCCAGAAGTATTCAAAACCAAAAACATAATTTGGGCATTGGTCGCTTTTTCAGGTTCCGGATTTAATTCTTGCAGTTCCTTCATTGCTTTTAATCCCAAAGGCGTTGCTGCGTTATCTAAACCTAACATATTCGCACTAAAATTCATCATTATAGATCCAACAGCTGGATGATTTGAAGGAACTTCCGGAAACAACTTTTTAAATAGAGGTGAAACGAGTTTTGAAAGAATATTTACAGCGCCTCCCTTTTCCCCAACCCGCATGAAACCCATCCAAAGACAGAGCGCACCAGTAAGAAATAAGGCCAATTCGAATCCTGTTTTGGCAGAATCGAACAAGGCATCAACCATATTTTTAAAGATATTAACGTCTTGATAAAACAATAATTTTCCAGCAGCCATAGAAAAGCCTATCAAAAACATTGCAATAAAAATTCTGTTTAACAGCATTCAGTAAATATCTTAATAATCAATCAAACAATCTGAAGGACTAAGCTTATCTTTCCACATCTGAATGTCCATTAGCCTTGTCTTCACAAATTTTAACGAAATTTTCAATTAAAACTCGTCCCATATTTCCTGAAACTTCGGGATGAAACTGAACGCCATACAGTGCTTTTTTGTTGTGTTTCATCACTTCATTAATACACGAATCGGAACTTGCCAGAAGTTTAAAGTTTGGTGGTATCGAAATCGTTTCACAGTGATCTTCCATCATTTCTGTCACATTTGGCATGCGATTAAAAATCGGGTCATCAGCAAGAATTTCTATTTCATGCCAATTTCTGTCTTCGCGCATCATGCTGCCAAAGGCTCCATAATTTAAGCCTATTAATTGATGCCCAAAACATATTCCCAATATTGGTATATCGATTTCTTTAATCCATTTTGTTTTTTCCAAATAGGGCATTATATCCATTTCTGTAATTAAAAGAGGTGCTCCTGAAATTATAATACCAATAAAACTACTTGACAAGTCAGGATTAAAATCAAGAATCGGAAATGTTATGAAATCCATAAATTCATCTACAGCTTTTTCTATAGAGGGGACTTTGTTACTTCCACTGTCTAATATAGCTATCATATATCTATTTGACCTAGTCCTTGTCGAACGATTTCAAACTCATCTTTTGTACAGTCCACAATTGTACTCGCTTCCAAACGTCCAAGACCGCCATCAATTATCATTTCAATATATGAGTTATCATCAAAACGCTCATATATCGCATAAGGATCTGTAAAATAGTCTAAAAGCGTATCTTCTTCGTCGTGTAGGGACGTGCTGGCGATTGGTCTGCCAAGCTCCTCAATTATCGCTAATAGGATATTGTTTGCTGGTATACGAATACCTATTTCTTTCTTTTTGGAATCAAATAACTTTGGGACGTCATTGTTAGCATTTAAAATAAATGTAAATGGACCAGGTGTATTTTGCTTTAATAATTTGAAGGTTGGTTTAACTATAGGTTTAACATAGTCAGACACGTGTTTAAGATTATGACAGAGAATCGAGAAGTTTACTTTATTCAATCTTTCGCCTTTCATAGCAGCGAGTTGAGCAAGTGCTTTCTTGTTGTATAGATCGCAACCCATTGCGTAAACGGTATCTGTTGGGAATATTATAATGCCGCCGGCTTGTAATATCTTAGCGGCTTGATTTATAAAACGTTTATCTATATTAGCATCGTTAATTTCTATTAACATGGAATCAATTTACAAAAAGTTATTGAATTTTCTTTGAACGAATGGAACACCAGATGGCTCTGTGATCACTAAGGCTTGTTTTTTGTATATGGAAGTTCGATGCCTCCAAGTCTGCACTGTGAAAAATATAATCAATTCTTCCTGCAGGTATTTTTCCGGCATAAGTGGAACCGATACCCCAAGAGGCCTCCCTAAATGC
>JBDNIA010000421.1:0-1292 GCA_041688525.1 Crocinitomicaceae bacterium
AAGATTCATACAGACACAAAGGATTGCGCAAGTTACTTGTTAAAGAGCTTCGAGAAAAAGGAATACAAAGCGAAAAGGTTTTGGATGCCTTTATGGCAATACCACGGCATTTCTTTTTGGATTTAGCCTTTTTGGAACAAGCATACAGCAATAGAGCATTTCAAATCGGTTCTGGTCAAACAATTTCTCATCCATTTACGGTTGCTTTCCAAACTTCTTTATTAGAGCTTCAAAAAAACGATAAAATATTGGAAATTGGCACGGGTTCTGGTTTTCAAACGAGTATTTTATGTCAAATGGGTGCAAAGGTATTTTCAATTGAACGTCACAAAGATTTACATCAAAAAGCTAAAAAAATTATTCACTTCTTTAATTTTACGCCTAGACTTTATTTTGGAGATGGCTTTGCAGGATGGCCGGCTTTTGAACCTTTCGATTCTATATTAGTAACATGCGGAGCTCCGTTTGTTCCTGAAGAACTTAAAAAACAACTAAAGGTAGGTGGGAGACTCGTGATTCCTTTAGGTGAAGGAGCTATTCAAAGAATGAAAAGGTATATAAAAATATCAGAAACAGAATTCGAAGAAGAGGATTACGGGGATTTTAGTTTTGTGCCCATGCTAGAAGACAAAGTAAGATAGAAATTCAATAAAAAAAGCAGTGATGAAATTTCATCACTGCTTTTTTTATGTCTTATTTAACCTTTTAGTCCTTTTTCCAATCTTCGTTTCCTCCTTTGGTATAAGGAATTGGAACGAGCGCTAATTTATCCGAAATAGCCTTTACTCTAACTATGCAATCGTCTAATTTAGATCGCATTAATTCATATTCTTCAGTAGAATATTTTAAATTGTCACGCTGAGTTTGTGTAACGCCAGTTGTATTCGACATCAATGAATAAGATATCATTCCTAAACGACTGCTAATACTTGGTAAAGTCTCGATTTCAAGTGAACTTAATGTTCGATCACCCCAAAGTTCTTTTTCGCATTCATTCATTTGTAGATTAATTGATCTTACTTCTTTCAATAAATTTAAATCAGCATTTGGATAAGAAATAATTGCTTCTTCCATAAACTTTAACTTTTCATTCGTCTCATTTATAAGTCTACTCGTCCCGTCAACTTTTCTTGAATACTCGGCAACTTCTGTGCGAAAGACATTTAATTCTTGGTTATTTTCTGCGACTAAAGTTTGGTTGTTTAAGGCTTTCACCTTAAATAAGGTTTTGAAAATTATTTGCTCAGAACTTCCATTTTTCACCAAGTGCACTTCTACTGTATAATTTCCTG
>JBDNIA010000060.1:0-9389 GCA_041688525.1 Crocinitomicaceae bacterium
CTGCGTGGCAGCAGAAGTAGTTTTAGGGAATTTATCAAATTCCATCGAGCAAGGTATTCCCGGTTTAGATGAAGATTTAGAAATCTGGTACAATTTAATTAGTGCAAGATTCGAATTGACCGTTACAAATAAACAACGATTTGAATTTAAACCAACTGTTAAAGGGAAACTGCAACTGGCAACACCTGTTCAATATAAAGTGGTTAATGCTTCAGGTCTCACTTATCAAAACACATCTGGAAATCTAATCAATTATACTGTTGGAGACTCCGTCTACCTTAAAGCACCCTGTTTTTATGATGAGTTTCTTATAACGAGAAGTTTTTCAATAGATGCAAAAATGAAAAGCAAGACATATGATTCAATTGATTTTGCTTTTATTTTTGATGGTTTAGGGTTTGGGTTGAAAATTCCTGGATTCACCATCCTTCCAGCATACAACTGGGATATCTGTATCCCTTATGGTTATCCTTGTGGGAGTGTATTCTGGCCATCTTGGTGCAGTGGAGAATGGTGTAACACTTTCTCTACGCCATATATCGGTTTCCCAAGTGTAAGTTGGAATACTTGTAGTTTAGGTGGCCCATATGCTGGGTCCTCTCCGCCACCAGCAGGCACTTGCTCTATTGAATTTGTGAATGAGTCTTTAGGCGCTTTTAACAACGTATGGCGAAACAAGGAATGGACTTTCCAAGGTTTCGCATCTGCCTATCCAGCTGATACAATCGTACTTGTTGGCAAAAAAATATCAGCAACTACAAACGTTATTGATGCGTTATGCTTTGGCGGTTTCGGAACAGTTACCGTTAATGTCACAAACGGGAAATTACCGTTTAGTGTGTCATGGGACAATGGTACAGCAACAAATGTAAATTCTAGGAACTTTTCTTCTCCTAATTTATTGACCGGAAATCACGTTGCTCAAGTAACGGATGCGAATGGATGCATGATTTATGCTGGAGGAGACGTTGGAGAACCAAGTGAAGCTTTAACAGTAATTGAGACCGTTGTAAATGACAATTGTAATGATATCAATGGAAATGGTTCAATTGATATTTTACCTTCTGGTGGCACAAGTAATTATACTTACCAATGGAATGGAACTGGCAACACTGCTGGATATAGTAATACACTTCAAAATATCTCCAATTTGTTTCCTGGACAATACAATTTAACACTTACAGATGCGAATAATTGTTTGTTTAGTGCTTCTTACAGCATTTCTCAGCCAAATGCTATTATTGCAACTTTGGTATCCAATACATCTGCCAATTGTTTCGGAGAATCAACTGGAAGTATAGATTTAACCTTAAATGGTGGCACAGTTCCTTACCAAACGATTTGGAAATCTTTGCCAAGTAACACAGTAATAAACACATTAACTGATTTAGTTGATGCACCTGCAGGAGATTATGAGCTGACAATTACCGATACTGCTCTTTGTTCTATAACAAATACTTATACGATTAATGAGCCATCACAATTAATTTTAACCACGGTTGTCTCTAATGTAATATGTAACGGAGAAAATACAGGCAGTATTATAGGAACTGTTTCTGGCGGAGTTCCAAGCTATGTTTATCATTGGTACAACGGATCGAACGTATTATTAAGTTCTACGACAAATATTCTCAACAATATTCAAGCAGACAATTTCAATTTAGAAGTAACTGACTCCAAAGGATGTCTAATAAACTTGGTTAGTCCTGTTAACCAACCGGACCTCATACATGTTTCAAACTCAACTGTTCAAAATGTTAATTGCTTTGGAAATTCAACAGGAAGTATACAAATTGACGTAATCGGAGGAGTTTTACCTTACACTTACGATTGGAGTAATGATGGATTTGGTGTTTATGACGATCCTCAAGACTTAATTGGTTTGCCTACTGGCAACTATTCCCTTAAAATTAAGGATGCCAATAATTGCATTAAACCATTTACCTATGCGGTTACGCAACCTTCAAGTGCCTTATCTGCGATTCCAACATTGACACATGTTCTCTGCAATGGGGATTCTACTGGTGCAATTCAAGTCAATGTTCAAGGAGGTACAATGCCTTATTTATTCGATTGGGATAATGATGGCACTGGAGACTTTGACGACACGCAAAACTTAATCGGAATTCCTTCCGGTTTAAATACCTTGACTGTCAAAGATACTTTGGGTTGTACGACTACATTTACTTCGGATATTTTACAACCCACTCAGCCCTTATCGTTATCAGAAACTCACGCAGATGTTCTTTGTTATGCTGGCAGTAGTGGCTCTATTGATTTAACTGCTTCAGATGGAACTGCTCCATATACGTATACATGGTCAAACGGCAGTACTGTTTTAATGACCCAAACATCTCAGGATTTGATGAATTTGAGCTTTGATAGTTATACGGTTCTTGTTGTGGATGGTAATAATTGTAGTGATACTTTGACCATTGGCATTAACCAACCGACTGCACCTTTAGCGCTATCGGCTTTATTAACTCCTGTTGATTGTTTCAATAGTAACACAGGGTCCATTGATTTGACTGTTGCAGGTGGAACACAAACTTATACGTACGATTGGGATAATGATGGAGTCGGGGATAACGATGATACACAAGATTTACCGAATCTTAACTCAACAATTTACACCATTATCGTTACTGATCTAAACGGTTGTACAATTTCTGGAAGTTATTCAATTGATCAACCTGCTGCTCCTATTCAATTGGAAGTAACACCCGTTGGTGCACTTTGTAATGGAGATGCTACAGGCTCAATCAGTCTTGCTGCTTTTGGAGGCACAGGAGCATATACTTTTGATTGGAATAACGATGGCACTGGAGACTTTGATGACACGCAAAATCTAATAAACATTATTTCTGGTATATATATCGTGACCGTAATGGACGCCAATGGTTGTCTAGAAACTATAGGAGGCTTTGTTCAGCAACCCGCAATCGCTTTAAATGTTGTTCCAGCAATCATTGACCCATCTTGTTATGCTTATTCTGATGGATCGGTTAACCTCGCTATTAATGGGGGAACAACACCATATTACATGCAATGGGGAAATTCTAACGAATATCTATTGAACAACCCTAGCGAACTTCTTTCTGGATTAGTTACAGGCAATTATTTCTTTAGGGTTAGAGATAAAAACAACTGTTTGTTTGAGCAATATGTTTTTGTAGACCAACCAGATACTTTGATCGTCGAAAATTTTGTGACAAACGTTTCTTGTTTTGAAGGTTCTGATGGTGCAATTCAGTTGACATCAAATGGTGGAACTTTGCCTTACACTTACTTATGGAATAATGGATCTAATCTTGAAGACCCATCCAATCTGATTTTAAATACATACGCATATATACTAACTGATGCACAAGGATGTATTTATAGTGACGAAATATTCGTTAATCAACCACCAGAAATAAAAATAAGCTATCAGATTTCTGGACTTACCTGCGTCGATCAAAAAGATGCAAGTATCGAAGTACAATCTTCTGGAGGAACACAACCTTACAATTGGATTTGGTCGAACGGTGAAACTTCCGAAAATATATATGATTTAAATAATGGTTTATATCAGCTCACAGTTTCCGATTATTATGGCTGCACAAAAAGTTTCGATTTTATAATTGAAACTAGTGTAGAAGAGTGTTTGATTATTGTAAACACTTTCACGCCAAACGACGATGAATACAATGACACTTGGATAATTGGCAACATCGATTTATATCCAAATTCGGAAGTTAAAGTCTTTAACAGATGGGGTAGTTTATTATTTGAAAGCCAAGGCGAATACATCCCTTGGGATGGCGTTTTTAACGGAAGCAAATTGCCTTCTGAGGTATATTATTATGTTATTGTATTAAATAACAACGAGAATAATAAATATACAGGGACAATTACAATAGTTAGATAATATGAAAAATAAGATAATATTCATTCTAGGGTTTTTATTTATTAACGCTAACATAATTGCCCAATGTGCTGGTGCAACTGGTTGTCCAACAATTCAAATGAGTGGCTCATCAGTTAACTGCTATGGCGGTTCAAATGGTCAAGCGAGTGTAACCGTGACAGGCGTTTCTGCGGGATACTTAACTTATAATTGGGCCTATAATAATTCAAATGGGACTTCTATTTCAGGATTGCAAGCCGGCACTTATGCCGTAACAGTAAAAAATACCTGCACTGGTTGCACCGCAACGGGTTATTACACCGTAAATACCCCGTCTCAACTCGCTATTGCCACAAACACCCAAACTAACGTTAATTGTTATGAAGGAAATACTGGGCAAATCGTCATAAATGTTAGCGGAGGAACCCCACCCTACACTATTAATTGGACGAATGGCGGTTCAGGCTCTACTATTTCCAATCTGAGCGCAGGCACATATACAGCGACAGTAACAGATATCAAAGGATGTTCAAAACAAAAAACTTTTATTGTTACTCAACCTTCATCTCCATTAGGTTCAACATTTGCAAAAGTGAACGTCGATTGTTTCGGAAGAAACACAGGATCAATCGATCTTTCGCCCTTCGGAGGAACAGGTCCATATACTTTTCTCTGGTCTCCAAACGGACAGATTACAGAAGACATTCAAGGATTGATACAAGGGAGCTACACCGTCACTGTCAAAGATTCTAAGAATTGTACCTCACCTAAAAATATACAAATAACCCAACCAAATTTATTAACCGCGACAATCCAAGCAGTTCCAGTTACTTGCTATGGCTACAACAATGGTTCAGTGCAAGTGCAACCAATTGGCGGCACTTTTCCGTATAATTATACTTGGAGTAACTCAACCTTTACTTTTGCTCAAAATAGTACATCACTAACAAATATTCCTTCGGAAATTTATAATGTTAACATTATCGACTCAAGAGGATGTACAAATCAAAAAACTGCGACAGTTGCTTCACCTACTCAAATTTCAGTTTCAAATTTAATGATCACAGACGTAAGTTGTTTTGGACAAAGTACTGGTGCAATTCAACTTGCCTTGATTGGAGGCACAGTTACAAGCGATTACAGCTATGTATGGAGCAACAGCGTTGGAATTATTTCTGGTGCAACTACAAATAGTATACAAAATAGATCTGCTGGAATGTACACTGTTGTGATTACCGATGACAATAATTGCAGTATAACTGAGACTTACGAGATAACCGAACCATCAGTTGCTTTAGGTATTATTACAAATAGCGTTAATGAAGTATTGTGTTATGGTTTTAGCACAGGAAGTATAGATATAAACGTATATGGAGGCACACCAAACTATACTTATTCGTGGCAAAATTCAAATTCCACAAGTGTCGGATTCGCTGAGGATCTAACAAATGTGGTCACAGGAATTTATACCATTTTAGTAACTGATTTCAATAATTGCTCCGTAACTGAGACCTATACTATCGTGCAGCCTAGTGATACTCTGCAAGTTAATGAAATTATTACGCCTGTTCTCTGCTTCGCCGGATCAACAGGAATTATAAACTTAACGACCACAGGAGGAACGTCTCCTTATACTTTTACATGGAATAATTCAAGTTACTTACTTGCAGTAACACTTGAAGATTTAATTAATTATCCTAGTGACAGCTATGACCTTGTTATTACAGATAATCATGGTTGTATCTATTCTGAGAGTTATTTTATTCCGCAGCCAACCTTATTAACAGGCACATCAGCTGGAACTAATATTCTCTGTAAAAATGATGCGACCGGAGCAGTTGATTTTTCACCACAAGGTGGAGTTCTACCGTATGACTATCTATGGAATAATTCGAGTACGACTCAAGACATAAATACACTGACTGCCGGCAACTATTCTATTTTACTTACTGATGCTAATTTTTGCACAATCACTACACCGATTACGCTGACTGAACCAATGGATACTTTAGGTTTTGAATATTCTACTATCGATGTTACTTGTCACGGTTTTGCTAATGGAGAAATTAGTTTAACTGCGACAGGCGGAACTCCATTCTATTTTTTACAATGGAACACAGGTGGTACGGTTCTTAATATAAATGACTTAACAGCAGGATACTATTCTTTTGCCTTAACAGACAACAACGGTTGTACGGTATCTGATTCATTAGAAATTACTCAACCCGATATATTATTATCAAATTATGCTGTTACACCTGTAACCTGCGAGGGATTAAGCGATGGTACAATTGATATTTCTCCTACAGGAGGTGTCACTCCTTATTCATTTACATGGTATAATTCAAACTTCTCCTTAAGTGCACAAGTTGAGGATTTGGTAAATTTCCCTTTCGATACATATCAATTGGAATTACGAGATTCTTTTAATTGTATTACAGAAGTTTACATTTTGTTGAATGAGCCAGAAGAACTGGTAGCCATAGCGAGTTCGGTTGACGCGACATGTTCTGGAAGCTCCGATGCTACTATTGATGTTGAGGTTAGCGGAGGTAATCCCGGTTACACCTACGTTTGGAGCAATGGAATAACCAATCAAGACGCCATAAACTTGCCATCTGGCGAATACTCAGTATTGGTTACTGATACCAAAAACTGCCAAGATTCTTTAACAATTGTCATTTATGAGCCAGAACCTATCACAATACAATTTGATGTAACTGAGGTCAGCTGTGTTGATCAATTTAATGGTGAAATATATTCCTATCCTGCTGGTGGAACAGGTTCATTCACTTACAACTGGGAAACCGGGTCAACGGAAGAATTTGTAAATGGTTTATACGGTGGTTATTATGCGTTGATGGTAACAGATAACTTAGGATGTCAAATGCTTGATTCAGCCTTCGTGCCAACAAAATCTCAGGATTGTATTCAACCGCCAAATGCGTTCACGCCAAATGACGATCTGTACAACGATACTTGGCACATAGAGAATATCAATATTTATCCTGAAGCTGAAATTAAAATATTCAATCGTTGGGGAGTATTAGTTTATAATCAAACCAATCCTTCTGAAGAATGGAACGCAGTGCACAATGGCCAGCCATTGCCTTCGGAAACCTATTTTTATACTATTACATTAAGTTCTAATAACAAGCCAGTAAAAGGTTCTGTTACAATCGTAAGATAATTATGAAAAAATCACTCACTTTCGTTTTTGCCCTAGCAGCATTATCCACTATGGCTCAGCAGGTTTCATTGAATTCTCAATATATGTTTAATGAGATGTCTTTTAATTGCGGTGCCGTAGGATCTAAACCTTACACACAAATTCATTTGAATGGCAGAAGGCAATGGTCTGGATTTCAAGGATCACCTACGACACAATCCCTCTCTGTAAATGGATACTTAGGAAATAACCTAGGTATGGGTGCCGAAATATTCAATGATGTCACTGGTCCAAGTCGAAGAACAGGATTTGCCGTTTCTGGTGCCTATCGTTTGCGTTTATCTAGAAATAATAACCACAAACTAGGTATGGGAATGGGTATTTCTTTAACACAACACTATATAGATGTTAATCGATTAACCACTTTTTTGCCAAATGATCCTGCAATAGCAGGCGTGTTTAATAATCAGCTTGTTCCTGATGTAAATGTCGGGTTCTACTATACATTCAAGGATAAAGGGTTTGCTGGCTTGTCAGCTCAGAACTTGGTGCAATCAAAACGGAGTTTATACGATTATAGCCTGACGTTTGTTAATCCAATAGTGAGGAATTATTATGCGTATGGTGGTTATAAGTTCGACCTGAACAAAAAATGGACATTGACGCCAACTGCAATGGTAAGAATGATTGATGCCTTAAGCGTGCAATTCGATATTTCAGCTATTGCCACCTACAATAAATTATTTTGGATTGGAGCTTCCTACAGAAATCAAGATGCTGTCGTTGGATTGGTAGGTGTCCAACTCGGTATTTTCAAGTTAGGTTATGGCTACGATTATACACTTTCTGATATCGGCAAGTACAGCAACGGATCACACGAAATATTCTTGGAATTACAGTTATTCTCCAAAAAAGGAAGCAATAGAAATATTCCTTGGTTAAAGAGAAATAGACTTTATACTCCATCAACTAACTAAACAACCATGTTTTCAAAGTATATTGGCATATTAGTTTTATTATCAACCTTTCATTTTTCGTTTGGTCAAGGTTTATCTTTTGCGGACAAAAACTTTGAAAACTATGAGTTTTCAATTGCTAAAAATTTGTATAATGATTATCTATTAAAAGGTTCCATAGATCAAGAACATGCAGAAAAATTGGGGTACTGCTATTATATCACAAGTGATTATACCGGTCTTACTTTCATCGATTCACTAATTAAAACGGATGAAAGTGTGGATTTTTTATGGTTTTGGAAAGCATCCTTAGAAAAAGACAAAGGAGAATACGAGAAAGCTGCCGAAAGTTTTGAAAAATTCCAAAAATTAAATCAAACTCTAGATGTTTCCGTGCAAATTGAGAGTTGTAAAAAAATTCCTACTTGGCCTGAAATGTCTAATGCAAAAGTTGAGTCAACTAAATTGAACGACAGGTACGCCAATAGCACAAAGTTTAGTGATAATAACCAATTTTATTTCTTTGAAAATGGAATTGATTCCATTGGAAAATCAATTGAAAGAGCTAGTGCATCCGCCGATTTTTCAGAAGTCGTTATGATGAAACCCTTCATCTTAGTTGATACAAAAATGATTGAAATTCAAATTCCAGGAATGGAAAACTACGTTATTAATTCATTTGTAAAACTCTCAAATTCTAATGAAGTCATATTTGATGGTATAGATTTGGGTTCTGAAAAAATATATTCGAAAATATATTCAGGTAATTTATCGGAAAAATGGGTTGTAACCAACGTGAAACCAGTGGAAGAACTAAATCAAAAAGACTTAGTTTCTATTGGTCAACCGACAATAACATCTGACGGTAATACATTAATATTTGCTGGAATATCTTTTGAAAAGAACAATTTATACCGGGCAACCAGAACAAACGGGGTTTACGGTAACGTAGAATCTCTTAATGCAATAAATTCTCCCGGAGACGATTGCTATCCGGTAATTATCGGCGATACGCTACTTTCTTTTTCCTCAGATGGCAAAGTGGGATATGGCGGTTTAGATATTTATGTAATCCCATTGGCTCAAATCACAGATGCCTCCAAAATAATCCATTATACTAGTCCTGTCAATTCTACAATGGATGAATTCAACTTTAATTGGATGACTGATTCCACAGCAGAGTTCGTCTCTAACAGAGGAAAAGGTCAGGGTGATGATGACATTTGGAAACTAACGATAACTCCAAAAGAAATAACCCTACCTCCTATTTCAGACGGATTTGATGCGTGGCTTGAAAAATGGCAATCCTACAAAATTTATTTTGGGTTCGACTCCTCAATTGCTAAAGTGGATCCAACTATCATTGATGGTTTAA
>JBDNIA010000422.1:0-12859 GCA_041688525.1 Crocinitomicaceae bacterium
ACAATTACAATCACTTTGTAAAATATTATCAGAATACTTTTCAGCATGGAGGTATATCTTTGGAGGAAATATTAATACCGTATATTGAATTAGATGTCAAATAAAATTTCAATTGAAATAACGCATATTTCCAAGTTGAATCAAGTCGCTCAAATGTTGGTTGTAGCTTATTCTGAAGCAAAGGTCTGGGCTTTTGAAGGCCAAATGGGTGCAGGTAAAACGACACTGATTCAGGAAATATTAAAAGTAAGCGGAATCAAAGATTTAGAAGGTTCCCCAACTTATTCTCTGGTAAATGAATACCTCACTCCAAACGATAGACCAATCTATCATTTTGATTTGTATCGCATTGAAAACGAGGAGGAAGCATTAAATATCGGCATCGAAGAAATGATTTATGGAGAAGGTTTGTCTATAATTGAATGGCCAGAAATTGTAAAAGATCTATTGCCAAAGGAAACAATTTGGTTTAATCTAAGTATCTTAGACGATGGTAAAACAAGGTTGCTCAGCTTTCAATTATGATTACAGATCCTCAAATTATTAAGAACCTAATGGAACAGGGTAGTTTACTGCCGAAAGCAGAAATGCTTGAAGTCCAAAGGAAAAAAGGAAAACTAGTAATTGGCATTCCAAAAGAAACTTCTTTTCAAGAAAAACGTGTTGCTTTGGTTCCAGAAGCAGTAGGCTTATTGGTCGCAAACGGCCATCAAGTGAAAATTGAAACAAGAAGTGGGGACGGTGCGAATTTTACAGATAGAGATTACAGTGAAGCTGGTGCCGAAATTTGTCAAACACCGGAGGAAATCTTTGAATGTAACTTAATATTTAAAGTGGCGCCACCATCAGAAAGTGAAGTTGATATGATGAAAGGAAGCCAAACCTTGATATCTGCCCTTCAAATATCTGTTCAACCAAAAGTAATTTTACAAAAACTAATGCAGAAGAAAATTACTGCAATAGCTTGGGATTATATTCGCGACGAAGAAGGTGTTTTCCCAATCGTACGAGCAATGGGAGAAATTGCCGGAAATACGAGCATTCTAATTGCTGGAGAATTATTGTCCTCATTCAACCACGGTAAAGGAATTATGCTTGGTGGAATTTCTGGTGTTCAACCTACAGAAGTTGTTGTAATAGGAGCAGGGACCGTTGGAGAATATGCTGTGCGAGCTGCTCTAGGCTTAGGATGTTCCGTGAAAGTTTTTGACAACTCCTTGACACGACTTCGAAGACTGCAAAACGATATCGGCGTCCGACTGTACACATCTATTTTACAGCCAAAAGTTTTAGCAAAAGCACTCATGAGAGCCGATGTAGCAATTGGAGCTGTTCGCTCCCCATTGGGCCGAACACCGTGTTTAGTTTCAGACGAAATGGTTTCGAGTATGAAGCCTAGCTCGGTAATTGTAGATGTTAGCATTGATCAAGGAGGCTGTTTTGAAACTTCAAGGATTACAAATCACAATGAGCCGACTTTTATAAAACACGACGTTATTCACTATTGTGTGCCTAATATTGCTTCAAGAGTTTCGAGAACGGCATCATTTGCTTTGTCCAATATTTTTTCTCCGATTCTACTTGAAATGGGGGAAAACGGAGGTTGCAAGGAATTAATAGCAAATGACTTAGGGTTTCAATCCGGTGTATACATCTATCAAGGTGTTTTAACTTCAGAGGTTATGGGCCGCGTCTTCGATTTGAAATACAAAAATATAGAGCTTCTTTTGTTGGGGAGAAATTTCTAGAATGACTCCTTTAAATCTTCCAAAAACCAATTTAAAGCTTTCTCGAAAAGACAGTCAAATCTATGTATTTTGTATAGTGAGGATGAAAAAACTCATTCTCACTCCTGAAGAATGGGTGCGCCAGCATTTCATTGCTTATTTAGTGGAAGAATTAAAAATATCGATCGGTCGGATTGCTTCTGAGTATTCTCTGGTGTATAATAATATGAATCGACGAGCCGACATTGTCGTTATGGATGAATTTGGAAAACCATACATTATAGTTGAATGTAAAGCGCCACAAATTAATCTAACTGATAAAACTTTCTTTCAAATTGCTCAATATCAAAATACTATACCGGCTAAAATATTGATTCTAACAAATGGAGTAGAGCATTTGGCGATGAATTTAGCGTTAAACGATTCTAAATTTAGTTCGGAATTGAGTTTATTGAAAGAATGGGTGTCAGTGGAATAAACAATTCTGGCCTCTTGTTTATTTATTGAACCCTTTTTCCAACTTAAACGCCGAAGTTTTGTGAAAAGTCAGATCAGGATAATCTTGCTCTGCCATGGTTAAGAGGAAAGATGTTTCCGCTAAAAACACTAAATTATCATCTTTATCTTTCGCTAATGAATTTGTTTTTGAGCGCATGAAAGTATTCAATTGCTCTTCATTGTCTGAAGTAATCCAAACTGCCTTTGCATAACCTTTTGGCATGAATCTACAGTTGGCGCCGTATTCATTTAAAAGGCGGTAGGCGATAACTTCGAATTGAAGTTGACCAACGGTACCAACAATTTTTCTATTACCTGGTTGTTGGATAAACAATTGAGCTAATCCTTCGTCCATAAGTTGTCGAATTCCCTTATCTAATTGCTTAGATTTCATAGGATCTAAATTTTCTAATTCCTGAAATATTTCAGGAGAGAAACTAGGAATTCCTTTAAACATGAAATCTGCTCCTTCATTTAAAGTATCACCAATTTTAAACGTCCCCGTATCGTATAAACCGATTACATCTCCAGGATAAGCTTCTTCAATAACGCTTTTATCTTGTGCCATGAAGGAAGTAGGATTTGGAAATTTTACTTTTTTACTTAGGCGTACATGGTTGTAAAATTTGTTGCGTTCAAACTTTCCAGAAACAATTCTTAAAAATGCAATTCTATCTCTGTGTTTAGGGTCTAAATTCGCATGAATTTTAAAAACAAATCCAGAGAATTTATCAGCTGAAGGCTCGATAAACCCCTCGTCTGTCGCCCGCCCACGAGGAGAGGGTGAAATTTTACAAAATGTGTCCAACAATTCTTTTACTCCAAAGTTATTTACTGCTGAGCCGAAGAAAACGGGTGCAATATCTCCGGCTAAATAAGCATCTCGAGAAAATTCATCGTAAACCCCTTCTATGACTTCATTATCTTCACGAAGTTCTTCAGCAGGCTCTGAACCAACTAGTTCGTCAATTTTCGGATCATTTAAATCAGAAAGTGATATGATATCCTTTGAAATTTTTGTTTTATTCGCTTGGAATAAATTCAAATTTTTATCGAACAAGTTGTAGACTCCTTTGAAACGATCTCCCATGCCAATTGGCCAAGTTAACGGCGTAACTTTGATATCTAATTGTTGCTCTAATTCATCCAATAAATCGAAGGTATATTTCCCTTCACGATCCATTTTGTTCACGTATATTATTACCGGTGTTTTCCGCATTCGACAAACTTCCATCAGTTTTTTCGTTTGCTCCTCAACACCATTTGCAACATCAACAACTAGAATGACACTATCTACGGCGGTTAATGTCCGAAAAGTATCTTCTGCAAAGTCCTTGTGTCCAGGAGTATCTAAAATATTGATTTGTTTACCAGCATATTCAAAAGCCATTACCGAAGTCGCAACTGAGATTCCTCTTTGCTTTTCAATTTCCATGAAATCTGAAGTAGCCGTTTTTGATATTTTGCTATTCTTTACCGCTCCAGCTGATTGAATTGCTCCACCAAATAGCAATAGCTTTTCAGTAAGTGTTGTTTTACCTGCATCTGGGTGAGAAATAATACCAAAAGTTCTTCTCTTTTCTATCGCTGTAGCGTTACTCATAACTTGTTTTGACTTATCGTATTTTAAAACGAGTTGCAAAGATAGTAATAGCATTGATTAATGCTGAAGTGTAACTTTTTATCCTGGATAAATATTTCATAGTATAATTCCACTCTCGCAAACTTATCTTAATAGTGGGCTAAATTCCTTTTGACAAAAAGGGGATGAATATTTCTTTCAACATACAACAGAATCCTCCGGGTGATAATAAAAAAAGGGTGACTATAAAGTCACCCCAATTCTATTTGTTTTTAACTAAATATTATCTATTTAACATTACCGGCATCACCAGCATTAATATATCTTCGTTTTCATTGTCTGAAACTGGTGTAAGTAAACCTGCACGACTCGGTTCTGACATTTCTAATTTCACTTCTGTCGACTCGAGATTGTTTAACATTTCCATCAAGAAACGGGAGTTAAAACCAATTTCCATGTCCTCACCGCCATAGTTGCAGGTCAATCTTTCATTCGATTCGTTTGAGAAATCCAAATCTTCAGCAAACAATTGCAATTCAGCACCCGCTAATTTTAATTTCACTTGGTGAGTTGTTTTGTTCGCAAAAATCGAAACACGTTTGATTGAATTTAAGAACTGCAAACGGTCTATAATTAAAACGTTTGGATTTTCTTTTGGGATAACTGCATCGTAGTTAGGATATTTTCCATCGATTAAACGGCAAACTAATTCTATATCGTTAAATGCAAATTTTGCGTTTCTTTCATTATATTCCATGAGCACCTCTTCATCACCACTCAGATTAGATTTCAATAAGTTCAGTGCTTTTTTAGGTAATACAAAACTCGAAGATCCGTCAGCTTGAGAATCAGTTCTTCTGTATCTAACCAATTTGTGAGCATCCGTTGCAACAAAAATGATGTCTTCTGGTGAAAATTCGCAATATACACCGCCCATAACTGGCCGAAGTTCGTCGTTTCCAGTTGCGAAAAGTGTTTTATTAATTCCATTCGAAACGATATCGCCAGAAACTTTTAGTGTTTTCTTATTATCAATTTCGGGAGTTCTCGGAAAATCGTCAGCATTATAACCAACCATTTTCGATTTTCCATTATCGTAAGCAATTTCGATTGAGAAATTCGTTTTATCTATTAAAAATGTCAACGGTTGCTCCGGCAAACTTTTTAATACATCCAATAAAAGTTTAGCAGGAACGGCAATTTTACCGGCTTCATTTGCTTCAACTTCCAATTCTGTTTTCATTGTGTTTTCCAAGTCTGAGGCTGTAACAGTTAATTTCCCATCATTGATTTCAAAAAGGAAATTGTCTAAAATTGGAAGTGTGCTATTTGTACTTAAGGCACCAGATATGCTTTGAAGGTGACGAAGTAATGTTGTACTGGAAGTTATGAAGTTCATTTTTTTGTGTTACTTTTTTAACTAACAAATATAATTAGAAAAGACAGATTTCTTTGTCCCTTGGTAATCTAATATATGCCAATTTGTTAACATATTATCAACTATTTTTCTTTTGTAGAAACTGAAGGTTTTTTAAATTTACTTTGGTCAAATGAAAAGTATATATCTCCTCTCGTCAATGGATCAAATACAAAAAACTGACATTTGACGAGCTGTTGAGTGGGGAGAAGGCACCAAAAGTTATTTAAGTCCATATTTGTGACTTCTCCATATTCACTGTTAAATGATTCTTCGCCTTGAATGGAAAAGAACTTTAAAAGAGTAGATGTTCCATTTGTTTCCAGAACTTTCATGGCACCAAAAGGTTCGGATTGAATAACACTATCGACTTGTTTTTTTGATAAAACATAATTTGGTAAATAGAAATTAACTTTTTTGAATCCTTGCAAATAACGATAAGCTTTTATGGTATCTATCATTGGTAGTCGCAAACCATTTTGTTTTATGTCAAATGTGCTGCCAAATTTAGCGACTGAAAATGATCTCGCTGGATCACGGAAATTTTGAATTTCCACTTTCTTAATTTGATCAACAGACAAGGCGAAAATACCTGTACATGCCCATTTCCTGGGGTCACAATAGAAATTTGGTTCAATAATGCCATTTATTCCCTTTACTTTCATAAGTACGGGATGGTCACTTTTTCCCGACTCATCTGAATCGAGCAACATTATTTGGCCATAATGATCTTGTGATGCGGTCCCAATATACCATGTTTTCGCCCAAGAGCCTTTTTGAAATATTTCAACTTTCAAAGCCATTGCCGCCATTCTGTTTATCGTTTGTTTAATAGATTTTTCGGGCAGGTAACCTTTGAATTCAATGTTTTTTATAACAAATAAAATATTTTGAGCATTCTCTTTAATAATGCATTTACCATCTTTATCTGTCCACTCAACTCCATTTCTTTTAATTTCAAATGAATTAGAATTTAAATCTGTGATTATAATTCGATCTACGGTTGAAGTGTCGCTAATTGCAAAGTCAAAAAGTCCACTTTCGACAGATGTACCTTTATTTTGTATGAGATTGTAAGCCCAAAAACCTAATCCGACAACAAGAACGATAGAGAATATAAGAATGACTATTTTTTTCATAGAGATTGTAAATTTATGAAGTGTATTTTCTTTTTCTGATGTAGAAAAAAACTAGGGACAATAAAACTATAATTAAACAAGGCAAAAGCATATTAATCCATTTGTAAAAACTAGCTGATTCAGTTACCTTTTCGTTATCGATCTGATGAATATCAATCTGTTTTGATCTGATGTCTAAAACAGAATTATCTCCCATCATATAATCTACGGCATTTTGAAAAAACTCTTGGTTACCATAAAAAATTTCAACACCCATTTCCATAAGTTTTGGATCAAAGCGCAAATCGTTGTACTCTTTTGGCTTAAACATTAATCCATCTCGTCCCATCATTGTGTCATAATCATTTTGGATAAAACGACCGTTTCCAACCAACAATACTTTTCCCTCTTTAACGCTTTTTTCTTTGTATTTGATTAAAGGATTTTTTGCAAACTCATCAACAATCCGATTTTTATAATGCGACTGGAAAAATCCTTCAGCCAAACCTGCGATGCATAATTTGTTCACCTCATTTTCGGGGTCAATTACTAATTTTGGACTTTTTCCATAATTCATAGGCATACCTAAACTAATCATAGGTGCTAATCCTGTTCTAGTTGAATTTGTTGATGAAGTTAAAATTGGTGTTAGAGCGATCTCGTCATTTCCAACAAATTGAATTTCACTGACATAATTTAATGAAACGGGCTCCAAATTACGCGAAATGGGATGGGAAGTAGCTGTTGCTAAAACATGATAATACCAGGGAATTAAAGTCTGTTTTGCAAGTGGTACGACTTTTGGCACGCAGCGAACATCAATCACAAAATTGTCATTTAACTTTAAACCATAGTCGAATAACATTTTATCTAGACCTGTTTTATAGCGATTTGTGTGTGAAATCCCAGTCGCCATAAGCGTGTCTTCATTGAGTTCTAAAGCATCCATGAAACACATCAATTTGCCGCCTCTCATTACAAATTGATCGACAACATATAAATCTCTGTCGCTAAATTTGTTTTTTGGTCTCGCTATGATTAATCCATCAACATCGTCAAGAGCAGCAAGTGAGTCATTTATTGTGATGTCACGAATGGAGAAATACGGTGAAATTAATGAACGAGCTCTTTGGGTTTCTCCGTAGGTTAATTCTCCGTGACCTTGAAGAATTCCAATAACAGGTTTCGTTTTTTCAACTGAACGACGAATTGAGGTCATTAGAATGTATTCCAAATTATTCAATGAATTTTGGATAGTTTGACCTAGATTTTCAAGTCGAACTGGCTTTCCCAACGGTGTTCCAGGTAAGAATTGAATAACATTTTTAGTTGAACCTTCATACTCGATTAGCGCGCCTGGCCAGACTAACATTTGGCTTTGTTGACCATCTTTACTGAACAAAATGTCCATTGGAACAATACCTTTTCCTTTTGCGTAAATATTTTCAAATAGCTCCTGCTGCTCTCCTTCCGTTCCTTCTGATGGATCAATAAATTCGTATTCTATTCGAATTCCGGCATATTCTTTAAACTCTTTTAATTTATCTTCCACTGCATCTCTGAAGTAAGACAAATCAGAGGGTAATTTCCCGTCTAGGTAAATTTTGATAAACAAGCGGTTATCTAGTTTTTCTTCAGATTTTAAATAACTAATCGTGCCATTAGACAAGGAATATCTTTTGTCATTTGTCACATCTACCCTGAAATTTACGAGAGAGGCCACAATATTAAAAATCACAACACCAACGACAACAATGGAGAAGAATGTCCAATTGAAAATTCCTTTAAATTTATTTTTTTTATTCTCCATGATTTATTTTTTGAGAGATTTAATCACAGTTAATGCAGCATAAATAAATAAGGCTATGACGGACAAGAAATAAAAAATATCCTTACTATCTATCACTCCGCGCTTGATACTATCGTAGTGGAAAGAAATCCCAATATATTGAACAACCGTGTCAAAATTTCCGAAGAGATTAAATGAACCTAGCAAACCGAATCCATCATAAAATAACCAGCACAAGAACATCGCAAGAATAAACGCAACGATTTGACTACTCGTAATTGATGATGCAAAGATGCCAATGGCAACGAACACGGATCCAAGTAAAATTAATCCGAGATAAGAGGTAAATGTAGCCCCACTATCTATTACGCCTACTGGATCTCCCAATTGATACATTGAAATATAATAAATTAATGTCGGTAAAAGAGAAATAACGAGTAGGGTAACGCCTGCAAAGTATTTTGCGAGTAAAATTTGCAAGTCCGAAAGCGGTCTAGTAAACAACAGCTCAATTGTTCCGGTTCTTCGCTCCTCGGCAATTGAACGCATTGTAATTGCGGGAATTAGAATTAATAGAATTACTGGAGATAAATTAAAAAACGGTATAAGGTCTGCTTCTGTTCCCTGCAATAAATTGGTGTTTTGATCAATAATCCAGTGAAATAAACCAGACGTAATCAAATAAATCAAAACAAAGATGTAGCCGATTACTGAGCTTAAAAAACTTCTGATTTCTTTCAGATAGAGTGCTTTCATTTGTCTTTATAAATTTGAAGAACAAAAATACAATTTCAAAATCACATGAAGCCTTCTAAATGACTGATTCGGTTGAATCTTTTATTGTATGGATTGTTGAAAACAGTTTTTTAGCCAGCATTTCGCTCGACATAACGGATTATGCTTTTTGCAATATCCTTGCCTGTGGCCCTTTCGATTCCTTCTAAGCCAGGAGAACTATTTACTTCAAGAATTAGCGGTCCACGGGCACTTTGCAGCAGATCAACCCCAGCTACTCCTAACCCCATGGCACGAGCTGCTTTTAGAGCTGCATTTTCTTCTTCTTCGGTAAGTTCGATGATTTCTGCTGAACCACCTCGGTGTAAGTTACTTCTAAATTCACCTTCTTTTCCTTGTCGTTTCATCGCGCCTACAACAACGCCATCCACAACAAAAGCGCGGATGTCAGCACCTTTTGCTTCTTTAATAAACTCTTGTATAATAACTCTTGCTTGTAAGCCATTGAAGGCTTCGATTACCGAAACGGCAGCATTTTCATTGCTTGCCAGAACAACACCTAGTCCTTGAGTTCCTTCTAAAAGTTTAATAACACAGGGGGCGCCGCCAACTTCTTTTAATATGCTTGTTGTATGTTTTGAATAATTTGAAAACACAGTCTTCGGCATACCTAATCCGGCGCGAGAGAGAATTTGAAGACTTCTCAATTTATCTCTTGATCTAACCAGGGCTTGCGATTCTACTGCAGAAAACACACGCATCATTTCGAATTGTCGAACTACCGCTGTGCCATAAAAAGTTACGGACGCACCAATTCTTGGTATAATTGCGTCAATCCCTTCTAGAACTTGGTCGTTGTAGCGAATGACTGGTTTCTTCTTTTCTATGACAATGTCACATTTAGAATGATCAACGACAATCATTTCATGGCCTTTTTGTTCTCCGGCTTCAACTAAACGAGAAGTTGAATAAAGTTTTGAATTTCTTGATAAAATGGCAATTTTCATATAAGATTTTTATTTACTGAATAAGATGCTCAAATATTGGAAGGATGATCAATGAAATTTAACTTTCAATATTAAATCCGTTAAAAACTAAAGTTGTAGTCCAGGCTTCTGGTTTCGACTTAAACCAAGGTTTGATATATGGCCAAACCCCGTGAAAAGTTTCAGATTTCCTATAGTTGTTAAGATCAATCTCACTTTTCCACTGACTGTAGGTAAATATTACGCAAGTGTCTCTCAAATCTTGAACAAGCTGCATTCCTTGGCAGCCTGGGAAATCATTCACTTTGAGTTTTATAGTTTCAAAGAAATTTAAAAAATCAATAACCTTATCATCTTGGAAGGTTAGTTTCACTATTCGAATAATCATTTAAAATAATTCATGTAGTGTTTCTTTAGAACCACGCGGTAAAAATTCTATCCGCACTTGGTCTCCTTTTTTAAGTCCAAAAAGTTTTTCTGCACCTCCACCGCCTAAATTTGCGCCACGATTAATCGCTATTTCTAAGTAGCCATTTTCGTTAAACAATCCCACCCTTTCGCCTGGAGGAACTTCATTGTATGAATTAGAAATCACATCCAAATAGTAATCTTTCTTTCTGAAATAGATGATATACGGATTATTTCTCCCTACTTGTTCGAATAATTTATGTTCAATATTTGTAATCGCATTTCCGTAAGAATCTATGTATAAAATATGACCTAATATTAAGTTTTCTTCCACTTTAGGTAATGACATAAAAGCTTTACGGTATCCTTCTTGGGGCGAACAAAATGTGTCTATTGACTTGCCATTTAAAATATCAATAGCGGCTGGGACAAGCATGTTTTTTGAGGGAAACTTAAAAAGTTTTGGGTTTGACAGTATGTCATCAATTCTCCAAAATGCATCTGGAGTAATTTCGCCTAAAAATGCACCAAAAAAGCCATTATCATTCGATATAATGAATTGTTTATTCAATTCTAAAATACATGGAAACGACCCATCATGACCACCGTAATTAACGACAGGTTCACTGTCTACGGCCACTATGTGAACCGTTCCATCTGGGAACTCGGGAAAACAAGATTTCAAAACGAAAGCAGCTTGGGCTGTATCGAAAGGAATGATGCTGTGAGAAATATCTATAATACTCACCAAAGGATCGCGTTTCACAATACTAGCTTTTAACGATGCAACATAATGGTCGTTTAAGCTCATATCCGATAATAAAGTTAAAATTTTCATTCTATAAGCCGAAGCAGTTTTCTTGGAATATTCGTAATTTTAACCAAAAGTAAGTTTTTAGATAGTTTTATTGAATTGTTTCTTTAAAAAAGTTCCATTGATAGAAAAAAAAGTAGAAATTAAGGGGGTGAATCCTACAGAATTTTTTGGTGTTAACAGCGCTAAATTCAAATATATTAAGAGTTTTTTTCCAGATTTAAAAATTAGCTCAAGAGGGAATCATGTTTCCATTGCAGGCGATGTTCAAATGGTGGGAATCTTCGAGGATAAATTAAAATTGATTGTTCAGTATCTTAAAAAGTTCAACTCAATTACAGAAAACAACATACATAATCTGATGGACGAAGAAGGTAAAACTATAATTCTTAACAAACATGGGGACGAAATCATTGTGCACGGCAATGAAGGTTTGAAAATTAGGGCACGGACTTTAAACCAACAAAAATTGGTTAAAGCGGTAAACGAAAATGACATGGTTTTCGCCGTAGGACCTGCAGGAACAGGTAAAACTTATACCGCAGTTGCTTTGGCTGTTAGAGCGTTAAAGGAGAAGGTGGTGAAAAGAATAATTTTAACTCGACCAGCAGTTGAAGCTGGTGAGAATTTAGGTTTTTTGCCGGGGGATATGAAGGAAAAACTTGATCCGTATATGATGCCTTTGTATGACGCATTGCGCGATATGATCCCTCCAGAACGGCTAAAAGAAATGCTCGACTTCGGTGTTATAGAAATTGCCCCTCTGGCATTTATGCGCGGCAGAACTCTTGATAAAGCCTTTGTGATATTAGATGAAGCACAAAACGCAACAAAAATGCAGATGAAAATGTTTCTTACCCGAATGGGGGTGACAGCGAAATTTGTTGTGACAGGAGACATGTCTAAAGTTGATTTACCCAGAAGTCAACAATCGGGTCTATCCTTTGCATTAGATTTACTTAAAGACACAGAAGGATTGAAAATAATAAGGCTAAACCAGAATGACGTTATACGACATCCTCTCGTCAAGAAAATAATTGATGCTTTTGAGAAAGCAGACGAAAAAGAAAACCAAGAACGATTAAATAAAAAGGAAAACAGATGAAAGAAGCACTCGTAAAAAGTAATTACACATTCCCAGGCCAAATTAAGGTTTATAAAGGAAAAGTGCGAGATGTTTACACGCTAGACAGCGGCCTTGCGGTGATGATTGCGTCAGATAGAATTTCTGCTTTTGATCATATTCTTCCCAAAGGAATTCCGCACAAAGGACAAGTGCTTAACCAAGTTGCTACTCATTTTTTGAACGCAACAAAAGATATCGTTCCAAATTGGTTATTAGCTACTCCAGATCCGAGCGTAGCCATCGGTTTTGCTTGCGAACCTATGCGCGTAGAAATGGTGATTCGCGGTTATTTAGCAGGTCATTCAGCCCGCGAATATAGCTTAGGTAAACGAATATTGTGTGGGGTGATTTTACCTGAAGGAATGAAGGAAAATGACCGTTTTCCAGAACCTATAATTACACCAGCAACAAAAGCAGATGAAGGACATGATGAGGATATTTCGCGCGAAGAAATCATTAAACAAGGCATTGTATCAGAAGATATTTATCTTCAATTAGAAAAATATACGAGGGCACTTTTTAAACGTGGAACGGAAATGGCCGATGAAAGAGGTTTAATTCTAGTTGATACAAAATATGAATTTGGCTTGCACGAAGGAAAAGTAATGTTAATTGATGAAATTCATACGCCCGATTCAAGTCGCTATTTTTATGCAGAA
>JBDNIA010000423.1:0-4741 GCA_041688525.1 Crocinitomicaceae bacterium
CGATAAACTGTTCCAAATTCTGCATAGCGAACGGGTAAATCTTTGTAAGATTTCGGACGAGCTTTATATATCTCGCAGTGGTGCGGACAATTCATGGGTTTCAATAAAAATTCCTCTCCTTCATCAGGTGTTAAAATCGGTTGAAAACTATCGGCTCCGTATTTTGCATAGTGACCAGAAGTTACATACAACTCTTTACTGCCAATATGCGGTGTGATTACTTGATCGTAACCCGCTTTTTTCTGTGCTTTTTTTAGGAAATTTTCCAAACGTTCGCGCAATGCAGCGCCTTTCGGCAACCACAGCGGCAAGCCTTGTCCAACACGTTGAGAAAAAGTAAACAAATCCAACTCTTTACCTAGTTTTCGGTGATCGCGCTGTTTTGCCAATTCTACTTTTTCCAAGTATTCCGTCAATTCACTCGCCTTTGGAAAAGTGATTCCATAAATACGGGTTAACTGTTTTTTTTTCTCATCACCTCTCCAATATGCGCCAGCGATAGAAGTTAGTTTAACCGCTTTTATAAATCCGGTATGTGGAATATGTGGTCCACGACATAAATCAGTGAAATTTCCTTGTGTGTAGAACGTGATGCTTCCATCTTCTAAACCTTCCAGTAATTCCAGTTTGTATGGATCTTGCTTTTCTGTAAAGTGAGCAATCGCATCCGCTTTTGAAATTTCTTTTCGAATAAATTCAGTTTTGGTTTTTGCCAATTCCTTCATTTTCTGTTCGATTTTCTCCAAATCTTTTTCTACAATCGTATATTCCATGAAGTCTACATCATAGTAGAAACCATTGGTTACTGGAGGTCCAATCGCCAATTTCACACCTGGAAAATAAAATTCAATTGCTTCAGCCATTAGGTGAGCAGAAGAATGCCACATGGTCGATTTCCCTTCCTCATCATTCCAGGTCAACAAACTCAAAGTGGAATCAATTTCCATTGGAATATTTGCATCTTGAACTAAATTGTTCACTTTGGCTGCCAATACATTTCGCGCCAATCCTTCTGAAATACTTAGTGCAACGTCCATTGCAGTGCTTCCTTTCGGATACTCACGAACGCTGCCATCTGGTAGGATAATCTTAATCATTTATTCTAAAAACTTTGGTGCAAAAGTACTGTTTTCTGCCATAAATCTATGGTTTTAAGCATGATTTAAGTAAAATAGTCAAGAATTGAATTGTTAATCAATAAAAAAACTAACTTAGAATTGTATACTAGAGAAAACTATGCTGTTCGAAGATATTTTATTGAAAAAGATATTCCTTGTTATTGTACTCGGATTTAGTCTTGGAATAATTAGTTTTTATAGGATCCCATCAGAATTTTCGAATCTATTTTTGTTTGCTGCTTTTCTTTTGTCGGTAATATGGTTTTCAGGATATAAACACAAATGGTTTAGATTTTTAGTACTATTTTCGCTTTTTTTTTCAATTGGTTATCAGTCTATTTATCAAAGAACCGTTGCTGAAGGTAATGTTCAACAATATATTCCCGGTGATGTTGTCGAAGCTCAAATTAAAGATATTTCCCACAGTAATAAATTATGGAAAAAAGCTATCTTGGAATTGACTTATGTTTTTCATGGAAACACGAAATTTCCAATAAGTGAAAAGGTTCTGTTTTTGGTAAGCGATGAAATTGAAGGGCTAGAAAAAGGCGATGTTTTATTGTTAAATTCGACAATACAAACTATTCAAAATAAAGGTAATACAGGAGAATTTGATGGTGTAAACTACTGGAAATCAAAAGGTATTTCTAAAATTGGGTTTTTAGTTGGAGAAGAATTTATTCTCCAGAAAAAAGAGTCTAACAAGTTTGTAAAATGGTTTAATTGGATGGATCGCTCCTTGAGCAAGCTTTTTGAAGAAAAACTCAGTCCAGAATCTATAGGAATCGCCAAGGCCTTAATATTAGGTGATCGGGATCATTTGGACAGCGAAGTAGTGCGGTCCTTTGGAAATGCTGGAGCAATGCATGTGCTTGCTGTTTCTGGATTGCACGTGGGTTTGATTTTAGCGCTTTTATTGTTCGTGCTGAGCCGATTCCCTAACTACGTAAGCAAATACAATGCAACGCTTATCGCCTTAATAATCATTTGGTTTTATGCTTTGCTTACAGGGTTTTCTCCTTCGGTATTGCGTGCGGTTGTTATGTTTAGTTTGTTGACATTAGCCAAACTTTCTGGAAAAAATTACGATTCAATAAATGTATTGATGATTTCTGCTTTGATCCTTTTGTTGTTTGACCCACTGCTACTTTTTGATTTGGGGTTTCAATTATCTTATTTGGCCATGTTGGGAATTTTTATCCTTTATCAACCTATTATGAAATCTGTTTATATATCAAATAAATGGATACGATTAACATGGGAAGGAACTTGCGTTTCAATTGCGGCACAGGTTTTCACCTTGCCCTTGATTTTGTATTGTTTTCACCAATTTCCGAATTATTTTCTAATTGCTAATATTGGTTTGATGGTTCTTACCAATATTGTTTTAGTCTCTGGGGTCTTGTTGATTTCTCTACAAATAGTTCCTCTGTTGTCAACAGTATTAGCTTGGATTTTATCTTTTAGTGTAATCTCAATGTTTGTATTTGTTCAATGGGTGGAAGGATTGCCAGCTTCCACCTCGAGTGGATTTGAGATGAAGAGCAGTGAAGTGCTTGGTTTTTATTTCATGATTTTACTTATTTTGCTTTTCGTAAAGAAAAAAGGGAATTGGGCTTATTTGGGCTCGGGAATGATAATTATTTCTTGCCTTTTTGTCGTTCACGGTCGTTATAAAAATGTGCACAAAAATGAATGGATCGTTTTTAACGAAAATAAATTAACCTTACTCGTTAAAATAGATAATGAAATTTATTGTTTTTACGAAAAAGATGAAGATTTGCCAAAATCGGTTTACTTGGCACAGAGTTATCAAAAAACACGAACAGGGAAGCTCAACTATTGTCGTTTAGATAAAAGGAAAGTCGAATTAACAAAACACAATTTCACTTTTTCATGCGAGCGTAAAAAGTCTTACTATGATATTAAAATTAATGATAAATGTTGGAAAATAGTGAAGCAAATAACGACCAAAAATGCGCACCTACTTGCGGCTAATAGTATTTATATGCCTTGGTTGAAGCTGGATAATGTTCAAGGACATTTATTGCACACAGGCGCTTTTGTTCGAAAAATCTAGAACAAACTCGTTGAAATAATCTCAAGATAAGGTGATGCTTTTATCAAATATCGATAGCTAGTTGTCAACCCATTTTCAATTTTTTGAAAACTGTATTTTATTAAATAACCAGTTAAGACTTCGACATCATCAATTTTTTCAAACGTTTCTTCCATTGATTCAAACGTTTCGTTTTTAGCAAACTGACGATTAACACCTAGTATTCTTTCTCGAACTATTTCAGATAATAGTGAGATGGTTTTTAATGATTGCACTTTTTTAGCAGCGCGCATTACATTAAGTGCATTTTGAACAAAATTATCTTTTGCCTCTCCTTGTAAAGTTGCAGCTCGATTTTTATATTGGGTATAAAAATTCTTTTCTTCCGATAACGCTTTATAACCGGGTTGAAGAAAGGATTCTTCGAAGGTGTAAATTTGAAATAATTCTAAATTTTGAGGAGCAATATTTGTAGTTTCAAAAATCTCTACACCTTTGATTTCATGTGCTTGATTGGTTTTCATTTCTGCGGAATAGACCGTTGCAATATTGGCTGTTGTCAATGAGAATAAATGACTTTCAAGATAAACTAATCCATTGGTATCATTAAGTGCAATTTGTTGCTGAATTAATACTTCATTCTCTAGGTCTTTGTCGCGACGACCTTGTTTTTCCAAATTATATTTTATTCTGTAGAGTGAATCTAGTCGAAGATAGGTGAGTGGTTTTAACGTTTTCGTTTTTCCAAATGCTAAAGATTTATAAACGGTACTGTCGTTCTGAAGTGTCAAAACCAAATATTTTTGAATAGATGTCCGGCGTTGATTCGTTAAGCTTTCAGGAGTTTCGGGTGGCGTAAATTGCAATCCACATGAAACAATTAATAATGAACTAATTAGATAAAAAATAACTTTTTGCAACATTTCTTCTTTACTTTTGTGTCCAAACCTAGGGTAAAACTATGGTTTTTTCAATTTTATTATAAATTATTTGTGCGAAGATTAGTATTTCTCTCCTGTTTCTTTCTATGTTGCCTTTTAAACGTTCATGCTCAGAAATCTTATACGATACACCCAGCGGTAGATGAAATTGATATAGACGGTATATTAAATGAACGTTCATGGTCTGAAGCTCAAAAAGCAGACCAATTTGTAGAGAACTACCCTGAATTTGGAAAAATACCAACATTTAATACGGAATTTTATCTAACCTACACGGATGAAGCATTGTATGTAGCTGGAAAAATTTATGATGATCCAGATTCAATTTCATACATGTTTTCACAACGCGATAATTTTGGAAATGCCGATTGGGTAGGTATTTACATTGACTGCTATGGAAATAATTTAAATGCATCCAGTTTCTATACAACTTCTTCAGGTGTGGAATTAGATGCATTATTGGAGCCTCAAAATGAGGATTTTTCTTGGAATGCAGTTTGGAAAAGTAAAGTCGAAAGAAATGAAGACGGCTGGACAGTAGAAATGCGAATTCCATATGCGGCATTGCGCTTTCCGAATAAGGATATCCAAACTTGGAATATTAATTTCGTCCGACAAATCAG
>JBDNIA010000424.1:0-4965 GCA_041688525.1 Crocinitomicaceae bacterium
AATTTATTAAAAAAGAAAACAAGAGAGCCCATATTGAACTCTCTTGTCTAACAAATATAATTAAGCTTTATCTTATTTCAAACTAATCGTTATACCAAATGTATGAATGACTCCAAATACGCCTGCAAATCGTGCACTGTATTCTGCACCTAGTGCATTTTTATTTTTACCTACAAGTGCATCAACAGAGAATCCTGCTGTTGGTCCTAATAGCGCATTCGATCTATTTTCAACAGAGAAGATGTTCTTCTCATATACAAATCCAGCACGTAAATTAAAAGCAAGCTTCTCTGTGGTCATGCCGTAATCGGCACCTAATCGGAATTGATCGTAAAAAAATGAGTTAGCCGTGTAACCAAAGTTTGCCACAATTTTATTCTTGTCATTTACAAGAAAATCATAAGATGCACCAATTGACAATAAAGAGGGCAATTCATAAGCTTGAACGCGCTGATCCAAGGATGTAACTTTACCTGTTGAGGAATAGGACGCCTGTTTCGTGAAACCATCACCTTTGTATCGCAGCACAGGACCAACATTCTTCAACGTAATACCAAACTTCACTTGGTCTTGTTCTCCAGTAATGTACTTAATTCCTGCATCCAATGCCACACCTGTACCTTTTACATTCGAAATACTTTCAGAAATAACCTTTAGGTTAATCCCTGCATGTATTGAACTCGAAAAAGTTCTTGCATAACCGACGTTAATTATGTTTGTACGAGGCGAAAATGTTCCAATACCTCCTTCTGGCAAATTCACTGTTGTTATATCAATATCTCCAAAATTCATTGACTGTACACTTAAAGTAATAACACCTTGCTCAGAAACTCTTTGGGCAATTCCTGCCGAATACATTTGTATTCCTGCATTTCCCATCCAGTTAGCGGTATTAAACTTCAGTTGTGTTTTATCTGTAAAAGCCAATCCGGCAATGTTTATATAACTTGCTTCTAAACCCGTACATGATGCAATGTTTGCATCACCTAGTGCTGAACTTCGCGCCCAAGGATTAACTAAAAGTTGAGATGCTCCGGATGAACCTACACGATCCTCATTTCCAGCTGTCACTGCGAAACTGCAAAGCAATGCGCCAACTAGCATCTTATTTTTGATTGATCTCATTGAATTTCTCATTTTTTGCTCTTTGTATTTTATATACCTTGTAAGTCAACTTGTCGAACTCCACAGAAGAATTTCAAAACTTTCTCCCCTACACCTGGAACATCAATATGAACCAAATAGACTCCACTTGCAACCGGAATTGCGAGTTGATTATTCAAATCCCAGTCTATACTCGTTACAGGACTATCTTTCTTAAAACTACGAACTAACTTACCATTTGTCGCATAAATATTGACATTACATACTTCCGGTAGGTTTGTAATTTTAACACGTGTATCCAATCTATTGCGTTCGTACTCAGAATAAGCATAATATGGATTCGGAACAACACGAATTGTATTCAAGATATCAGCCAAAGCATTTCTATCAGATTTACGCGGAGCCAAATCATTCATTGACCATGAATATTTTGGTTTTCCACCATTTTCTCCTGTTGCAACGAAATTTTTATACTCTTTGCTTATACGAACTCGAATACGCACATCTGTTTCAAACATACTTCTATTAACTGTCCGAATTGGAAACCAACCCACGTAAGACTATTATAGAAATTTGTTTTTGCACTATTGCTATTATTATCTACCATGTCAATCAGCAAGTTCTCCAATTCGTTACTACTCTCAGAATAATAACCCATATCATACAAACTACTTGCACCGTTGACCTCTTTTTGTTTGTGCGAGAATACATAGATCGGATGCATACCTCCTAACAAAGGATTCCCAGTTGCACCGAAACGATTTGTACTTGGTTCCCATTTCATGTCACCACCGCCATCTTGACCTAAGAATGAATTTTCACCAAAAGCCATATTCAAACGTGCACCAGTTTCAATATCAATTGCATATCCTGGAAAATAACTCATGCCTTCGCTACCGGCAATTGTATTTCCATTCTTATCCAAACTTGCACTTTTTCTCATACCTCCGGGTTTAGCGCCATTGATATTCAGAGATGCATCTCGACCTAACTCAATTACTGGACATTTCGTCCATTTCGATTTGTCACTTGTTATAACAATATCAATACTAGGTGAAAAAGCCAAAGCAGCATTGTTTCTAGCCGAACCAGGCGTAGATTCTGGAGAATTGGGATAGCTCGGAGAAGATTTATAATATGCCAAAGGCATAAAATCACATTGATATCCAACTAGAGCATGAGGAGCCATAGCGCCTTCCAATATTTTCGACCAACGCTTATCTGGATCCTTTCCAATCTCATCTTTATAGCACAAACCACTTTCGTAAAGTTCTGCACCAAAACCTGTTGGGGGAAAAGGATAATTCGTTGCAGGATCTGCTTGGAAACTTCCCGAACGAATCCAATTAGAAGGTGTATAATCATCTGCATCTATAATTCCAGACAACCACGGACGAGAACTATCAGCAAAAGCCAATGATGACTCCAAAACGGCCGTTGTTTCCACGGTCAAAGGACCCGAACCTACTTCAACAAAATATTTTGTCTGGTTAATTTGAACTGAGACGCCCCATTGTGGAATTAGTTGTTCATTATCTGCGGATATCATTTGCTCGGAACTAACAGATTCTAATAACACTCCGCCTTTTGAATCATAACGGTTTATAATCCACTTTGCTGTATCGGCAGCATTTCCGAATAAAGTTGCGTTTGTAGTATAGTCTCTAAATTCACATTCAAAATACCCGTTGGCAACATTTAATGGATCCACTACTTTTATGTTGATTGGTCCTTTTCCGTTTTGATATTCTGGTGTAGCTAAAAATCCACTGTTCAAAATTGAAGCTTCAGATGCTGCTGTGAGTTCCAAAACGCGACCGCCATTTCCATGGCCATCTAATCGCGTTATTTTTGGCGTTGCACCATAATCTGACAATTGATAAGTCCCTCCAGCTTCTGGTGCCGGATTATGGGGTATAGCTGAAACTGGTTGAACTGCTGTTTGATCGTAACCTAAACGAGAAGCAATATATTTAATTTTCTGACCATTTATCTTCGTTGCATCATTCGGGTTGTAATCTGAATAATTATTAAAAGCATAAGAAACAGCCACATAATAATATGTTTTATGATTAACTAAGGTTCTAGTCCCTTGCGCAAATAAATCTTCAGAAACAACGAAAGAATGCTTTACACCAGTATTAGATCCACTCACTTTTAATGTAGGTATATCGTAGCCCAATTCTTCATCAAACTCAAAATTAATCAAATCTTTTACGGGTTTTTCTAAATTTGGTAAACCCAAAGAGTTATTCTCATAATTCTTGAGATCGCATTGAGCAACTATCCGCGCTCTTGTTTTGTCAGCAATATCCGCAACTGATGCTGACTCATCAACCATTTGGAATATTTGATAACCTTCGAAACGATAGAACTTATCTACACCCGGATCAACGATATTGATTTCGTCTTCTTCTTCGTAACCTTCTTTATAATTATTCGAACCAATAGGATTATCAATCGTTAAAATCAATTCATTTTCCAATTCTTGTATTTGCAAACGCGGAGCATTTGGTGGATCTAGAATTTTAAAACATGCATCGAACAAGGCTTGTGCTTTTGTATCAGCTCTTTTTAATGCCAACACTGAGCCAAACAAATCTCCTGAAACACCACGTCCGTAGACAATACCGACTGTAATGTTGTTCACAGCACCTGGTCTTAATGTAAATGGACCAGCAGACTGAACGAAACGTCTGTCACCTGAGGGATTAAACGCACTTCCACCATCCGTAGAAGCTTCACTCCAATCGAAACCAGGATCTGTTCCAGCAGTTGACCAGTTCAATGGATCTGAATCAGCAGGAAACATATAATCAGAAGGAATCAATGTTCCACTTCCTTGCGCACCAGTTCCACCGTAATACATGTCAGAACCATTTGCCCAAGATCCGGACATGAAATTGTAGTATTGTGCAGCGGATTGAGGATCTGTGTAAGGGAATGATGCACCGTTTGTAAAGTAGGTGAAACGTCTCATTCCAAAACGCTCGTTATCAATGATATTATCAGAATAACCTGTTCCTATACCGCGGTAAACAATTCCATTACTATCTAGTGCATTTTGAAGACTTGGAGGAATATAATTTCCAGTAACAGAGTCTAATCTTGGACCTGGATTATCAATTCCATCTGCATCTAAGTAGGGTCCTTCAAAGAAATCAATCCCAATTGCTGGAGGATTTAATCCGTAACCAATATTCGAACTCGCACTTTCATCGTTGTTATCACCATTGTAACAATAACCTAATCCTCTTGAAACATCACAACCGACGTAATCATCCTGCGCATTTCCCAAATCTGGATCTAGCCACTGTGAGAAATAAGTAGTAAACAAAGTCTGTACACCTCTGTTAATTAACTCGTAGTTATAAAAAGTCATTCTATTCACTTCATCGTTCGTAGCAAAACTAAATGCTTGAGCACGAATTTCCATACCAATTGGATCTCCGCCAGTTTCCGTATGAATATTTCCCTTATCGTTAAATACCCACCAATGCGTTTCGTCTCCAAAAAGAGAGACTCTTCTATCAACACCACATTGGATATCGTCACGACCTAAAATGTCGTCATACCAAGGATAATCTCCCTCAATTAACGCATCGTAAGAACCTCCACCATCATTGTCGTAAAAAGGAGCTAAATAAAAATCTTGTCCTAAACTAATATCACCGTGAGCTGGCCAGTTTGAAATTCTATTAATTACGTCTGCGCTTGGTTTATTTACAGGTGTAGTTGTGATTCCCTGATCGTAATCCCACCAAATTTTAAAATTTGTCACCTCTCCTTTTTGGATGGTAAAAAATCTATCATAAGCGATACATTCAGCACTAAGAATGTCAGCTGGTCCGAAATCTCGAA
>JBDNIA010000425.1:0-3721 GCA_041688525.1 Crocinitomicaceae bacterium
ATTCGTTGACTTTATAATATACTCCATGAAATCATAGTTTTCTAATTCGTAATGAAGAACGAGATTAAAAACACGTGCGAAACTATAAATGTCCTGCCGCAAATTTTGTTCATTATCGTTTAAAACATGATTTAAATAGATCAGAGCTTGTTTATTCTCATTGACGGCAAAACAGCTGTATGCTATGTTATAATTGAAAAGAACGGCTTGCTCTTTATTGATCATTTCCCCATATTCCGCATTCCTCTCCTCTATCTCAGAAATTAATGCAACAGCTCTTTTAAAGTCTCCTTGTATTTGGGCAAGCTTTACCTCAAGATTGTATGAATTCGTAAATATTTTAACCTCAATATCCATGGAATTAAATCCTTTATGCGCTTTTAACTCACGAATTTCATTGATTAAGTCTGCTGATTTTGTGAAATCCTTGTTTTCAATGTGACATCGACATAGATGTGCTAATGTCATTAAATAACGTTGTGGAGAATCCTCCTTTACTTTTGGGTTTTTATCGTAAACAGCCCTTGTTTTGTTAAAAAAGGTAAAGGCATCGTCGTAATTTCGATTTGTAGCAGCACATAGTCCTTTTATGTAATAGCACATTGTTGTCGCTCGTGTTGAAATCGCTGTGTTTTTTCCTTTTATAAGATGATAATCTGCAATTTTCTCAACTTCTTCTCTTTCTTTTTTATTTCTGGCAAAACCTCCAATTCTAAATAAAAGATTTATTTTCGAATAAATTATTTGGTACTCAGCCAAATTGCGCAATCTGTCTATAACCCTTCTTTCTTCCTCTATTAAATCATCAAGATTTACCGAAAATTCTCCTGATTCATAAGCTTCCTCCAATAATTTTTTTTCCCAAGAAAGAAGCTCAAACCAGTAATAAAATTTCTCATATTCTTTCGCAATTTCTTTTGCCCTTGATACAAACTTTTCACATTCTTTAAAAAGAGCTTTGTTGTACAGAATCTCAATATTTTTAATTTCTTGTTTTAATAAACTGGATACAGTGTGTTCACTGTAAAATGCGCGCAAACTTTTTAGTATGAGTCTGTATAAATGATTTTTTTCGGACGGAAGGTGCTTTATAAAGCGTTCTTTACCAAAGTTGAGTTTTAATTCACCTTCATCGTAGCTAGTCTGCTTCTCAATAAAATCAAATATTTTTAAATAATTTTTTTCTCCAGATTGCAAAGAAGAAGAAAGTTTAAAAAACCGCTTCTCAGATTTGGTCATGGAATTTATTAATTTAAATAATTCGTTCGAAGGTTTCATTTTAATGCGCTAACAGTTGCTGATCAATTATATGAGTTTGAAAATACTAATTATTGGAATGCTAAGATACGAATAAAAAAAAATGCCCGAATAAATTCGGACATCTTTTAATTACTACTTTCGACTTTCTAAAGTCTTATCTTTGTTCCTATCGGTAGGATTTGAGTTGATGTATAATTTGAATTTTTTCTTTCTAATATTTTTAGTTTTATTCCTAAATCTTGGGAAATCATAATTAAGGATTCCAATATTTCCTTTGTTACATATTCTTTAGATTTATTTGAATTTCTTTTCTTGGGTTGAATGTACACTATGTCACCCTCTACAAGTACATCTTTTTTTGCTTCAAAATCATTATATTGTCTCAGCTCCCACATTGCCATACTAAACTCTTGAGAAATTCTATAATATGTATCCCCCTTTTGAACCACTATATATTTGCTCCGATTGTTTTTTGATTGAATGGAATGTGCTTGATCAAATCTATTTCTATTTGAAGTTAATAATTCACTTTTCTCTTGCTTAAGCATAAAACTAGCGTCATAATCATCTAAATGAAATTCTTCTATTAATTTGATTAACATATCTGCATACTGCGGATTCGTAGCGTAACCAGCCTTTTTCAAACCTTTGGCCCAACCAACATAATCGGTTGTATTCAAGGTGAATAATTCCGCATATCGAGGACGACCAATTAAAAATTCGCTATGGTCTACAAAAGACAATTCGACGGTTCCGTATACACGGAAACACTCCCCCGCTAAATCATCGTCATGAAACATTCTATCCCCTTTCCAGTTATGACATTTAATCCCAAAATGATTGTTGCCCTTAGTCGCGAGTTCAGAAGTTCCAGAGGCACTTTCAATAATTCCTTGCGCTAAAGTGATACTTGCTGGAATTTTATTATGTAACATTTGCTGAATCGCTGTGCCTCTCCATTTATCAATATAATCTATTTTTAACGCCGTAGAATTGATAGTTTCAGCATATAGATTGCTTAAACAAAGAACATACAGTAAAAGTAAATTTCGTTTCATCAGATACAAATTAAAAGTTTGATTTTAGTATTGAGTACGGAGTTCACTTGAATAGGTTACAGATATTAACATTCAAATTAAAAAAAATGTTGATAACTAATCTGTCAAAAAGCCATGAAATAAAAGTTTGCACTGACGAATTTTCCGATTTACCTTTTTGGATTAGCATTTGATAGCTATCAATAAGCTTAAAAAAAGATGATTAATTTTGAAAAATACACAAACAAGTCGAAAGAAATAATAAATGCAGCTGGAGTTATAGCTCAGGAAAACAGTCAAACGGTAATTGAAAATAGTCATGTTTTATTGTCTCTAATACTAAATGACAAATATGTTACTGGTTTTTTACTAGGTAAAATCGGATTAGAGTCTATATCTTTTACTAAAACTATTGAAAAGATAGTTTTAAGCCTCCCCACAACAGATGGTTCGCAAGTTCAAATATCTAATGATTTGCAGCGTACACTTCAAAATGCAGAAAAAATATCTCAGAGATGGGATGACAAATTTGTTAGTGCGGAAGCAATATTCGCTTCTATGCTTGATTCCCGCGATGTAATCGGAAGATTATTTAAGGATAATAAAATTGATTCTAGAAAACTAATCAAAGAAATAATGAAATTAAGAAACGGTAATAAAGTAGATGATCCTTTGCAAGACTCGAACTATCAATCTTTAAGTAGGTATGCAAAGAACTTGAATGAACTCGCGGAAAAGGGGAAATTAGATCCAGTAATCGGGCGTGACGATGAGATTAGACGTGTTCTACAAATTCTTTCGAGAAGAATAAAAAATAACCCTATTCTAATTGGAGAACCTGGTGTTGGCAAAACAGCAATTGCCGAGGGAATTGCTCATCGTATAGTGGAAGGTGATATTCCAGAAAACTTAGCTGACAAAAAAGTCTTTTCATTGGATATGGGTGCTCTTCTTGCGGGTGCAAAATACAAAGGTGAGTTTGAAGAGAGATTGAAAGCAGTAATAAAAGAAGTTACCGATTCTGCAGGAGAAGTTATTTTATTTATTGATGAAATCCACACTTTGGTCGGTGCTGGAGGCGGTGCTGGCGCACTGGATGCAGCAAATATTTTGAAGCCGGCTTTGGCCAGAGGTGAATTAAGAGCAGTTGGAGCCACGACTTTATCTGAATATCAAAAGTACTTTGAGAAAGACAAAGCACTTGTAAGACGATTTCAGACTGTTTTGGTCAATGAACCAAACGCTGAGGATGCCGTTTCGATCTTAAGAGGAATAAAAGAAAAATATGAGAATCATCATAAAGTGATTATTAAAGATGAAGCGATCTTAGTTGCTGTTGAATTATCTCAAAGATACATAACGGAACGTTTTCTTCCAGACAAAGCGATTGACTTAATTGATGAAGCTGCTGCAAAATTACAAAT
>JBDNIA010000426.1:0-3278 GCA_041688525.1 Crocinitomicaceae bacterium
CAATGTATCCGACGAACTTGTAAAAGACTTCTCCCGCAGGCTCGATTCTTGCGCGTATAACGAGCTACTGAACAAGAAGCTCAAAATGAGAAACCAAGTGAATTTTTGCCTTTGAAACATTCGCACGAAGTTACAACGTAGAAATTAGAAAAAACTTTTGTTTATCAAGAAATTGAATTCGCAATTGTGCAAGCTTGTTGTGAATACATGTCACGTTAAAAAAGGTTAAGCAATAGACAAAAACGCAATCAAATAGTACTTTAGCACAAATATTTTAACATTTGGGAAAGCTCCGTATTAATTTTGCAACGCTTCTGGTCGGCACCGCAATGTTTGCTCTCTTGATTATTCAAACTTTTCAAGTTAGCCAATTGTATGATCGTAAAAATTTTCAATTCAAACGAAAATTGAACACTACACTTGAGAGAATTGCACTACAACACGAGAAAGCTGAGGATATCCGAAATTACATGCAAATCGTAAATCGAGATTTCAGCGGGCAATATAAAGATATTCTAAAAGAAGAATTTCAAAACCTCCTGAGTTTACAGGAATCCATATCTATAAAAGATACAACAATCTACGAAGGCGATGGTATGCACGATTACCTCATAATAAAAGGACAATCGTTTGACTCTTTGTCAGGAATTACCGCTGAACATAAAGTTTTAGCACGAGACGTTCGTCAACTTCGAGATTTATTCGATAAACACAATAAAACCATACCTTCGAGTGACTCTATGGCAGTTGCAATTCAGTTGGATCAAAAAGTGCTTCAACAAATTTTCAGAAAAGCAAAATTTGTCAATGAAATGATGGTTGAAACATTTAGAAATAACGTCTACATGGAACCATCAGAAAGGATAGACATCGAATTTCTCGATTCGATTATTCTCAATGAAATGGGAATTGACGAACTGCCCGACAAATATCAATTTATGGTACAAGATGAAAATTTGCGTCCTGTGAAATTCAAAATGGCCGATAGTCATTACAGCATAAAAATAGACACCAACTTAACCACAAGCAGTCGCACCCAATTGTTTCCAAGTAACATGTTGGAGGACAGACTTACCTTACACCTTTTCTTTCCTAGAAAGAACATTTTCCTCTTTAAAGAAATGGCGGGCTCTGTTGGTGTCAGTTTAGCACTTATGCTGATTATTATACTCACCATCATTTTTCTCTTCAAGACAATATTGGCGCAGAAAAGATTGTCTGAACTCAAAAATGACTTTGTAAGCAACATGACGCATGAGTTCAAAACCCCGATTTCAACTATTTCTTTGGCATGTGAGGCAATGGGAGATGAACAAATGATGGGTTCTGCCGTGGAAAAGGCTTCTCCCTATGTAAAAATGATCAACGAAGAAAACAAAAGACTAAGTTTACTCGTTGAGAGTATATTACAAAGTAACGCTCTAGAAAAAGGTAAAATAATTTTAAACGAAGAAAATATTAGTTTAAACGAATTGATTTTTGACATTATGCAAAACGCACAACTACGAGTAAGCTCTTTGGGCGGAAAACTGGAAATCGATATTGCCAATGAATTAATCGAAGTTTATGCAGATAAAATGCATTTGTCGAATTGTATTAGTAACTTAATTGACAACGCAATTAAATATAGTCGCGATTCACCTAAGATAAAAGTTCGCCTTTTTAGAGACAAAGGATATAAAAAAATTGAAATTTCAGATAAAGGAATTGGTATAAAAAAAGAACATATTGACAAAGTTTTTGATAAATTGTACCGTATTCCAACTGGAAATATACACAATGTAAAAGGATTCGGGTTGGGTTTGAGTTATGTCAAATCCATTGCTGAATTGTATGGATGGAACGTGACCTTGGAAAGTATTCCAAATGAAGGGTCCAAATTTAGTTTATTAATAACAGATAAAATCGCAGAAAAATGAATATTCTACTAGTAGAGGACGACACTAATTTAGGTGAGTTATTATCAAGCTTTTTAAAAAATAAAGGATATACAGTTGATTTGACTCGGAATGGAAAACTGGCTTTTTCCCAGTTCAACATGAAACGCTACGACTTTTGTATTTTCGATGTCATGATGCCAGAAATGGACGGATTTACTTTGGCAAAAGAAATTCGTGAAATCGACAAAAAGATTCCAATTCTTTTCTTGACAGCGAAATCGATGAAGGAAGATAAATTAGAAGGTTTTGCTCTAGGCGCTGACGACTACTTAACGAAACCATTTTCCATGGAAGAACTGCTGGCTCGAATTACAGCTATCATGCGAAGATCCGATATTAACGAAGACAATGTCGAGGAAAAATATCCAATTGGCAACATAGACTATGAGCCAACATACCGAATATTACATTTGAAAGAAGGTCAAAAAAAATTGACTACGAAGGAAAATCAACTCTTACACTTACTAATTAAAAACAAGAATGACATTTTAGATCGCCAAGCTACGTTGCGCGCTATTTGGGGTGACGATAATTATTTCAACGGTCGAAGTATGGATGTCTACATCGCTAAAATCCGTAAATTATTGAAAGAAGATCCTCGTATTGAAATCATGAATGTACACGGGAAAGGATTTAAACTCGTCATAAAGGGCGAAGATTAAAACGTCAGTGAGATTTGGTTTTATCAAAAATATTTTCTATATTTCGTCATCATTTAATTAAAATATGAAAGTAATTAGACGATTTCAAAGAACCATGATTACTGTATTAGTAGGTGTCAATATTTTAGTTTTTTCAACTTCTTTTTACGGCAATTTTAGTGCCGCTCTTTGGCAATGTCTACTCGGCATGGGTTTTGTAGCCGCATCATTAGTTATTTACGGATTTTTTAAACACTCAAGTAAAAGCAAGAAATCTACCCAAGTAGCTTCAACTTCCGACGATAATTAATATCTTCACACCTATCAAAATGCACACATGAAGTTTTTATTCGTTTTAGGAATGCTATTTTTTGGCCTTCCATTGTTAGCACAAGAAATTTTTACTCCGGAAAAGCTCTGGCAATTGAATCGGATTGGCGGAGGAGAGGTTTCTCCTAACAAGAAAAACATCCTATACACTTCAACTAGCTATGAAATGGATGAAAACAAGGGAAATACAGATCTGTATTTGTTCGATATCAAACAAAATAAATCAATACAACTAACTAAAACACCCTTTTCCGAATTTGAAGCGAAATGGTTGAAAAATGGCCAAATCGCTTTTCTATCAGCTGAAAGCGGATCTGTGCAATTGTGGAAAATGGAATTGGATGGGAGAAAAATACAAATGTCAAAC
>JBDNIA010000427.1:0-2757 GCA_041688525.1 Crocinitomicaceae bacterium
ACTCTGCAAAGGCATTGATAATAACTAAATCTCTTCTGTAAATGAATCTTCCCGCATTTCCGAAATACTCTTCTGCTGTTTGGTAAGAAGCGGAGACTGCAATATCTAAGACGTTTTTTCCTTTTAGAAATCCGTCTATGGCACTTTGGGAGAAATTTGTTGTGAAAAAGGCAAAAGTGAGGAAGAAGGTGATTTTGTATTTCATCGTATGTCTTTGTATTTTGTCGTAATTTGGGGTAAATACCACGATTGGTTTTTTTTCATCTAAAACCTTAAAATTACATTTGAATCATTTAATTTTTAATATTACTTATTTAATTTAACGGAATTGGTGGTTTATCGGTTGGAATGACCAATATTTTGACTCAAATTCGTACTTTTGTAAGGCTAATTTTAGATGGTTAGAATCAATTTATGGAAAAAGTAGAAGCATACAAACCTATTAATAAGGTAAGAATAGTTACAGCAGCATCTTTATTTGATGGTCATGATGCCGCGATAAATATTATGCGACGTATCATTCAAGCTACAGGTTGCGAAGTAATTCATTTAGGTCACGATCGTTCTGTTGAAGAAGTTGTGAATTGCGCCATTCAAGAAGACGCTCAAGCTATTGCTATGACTTCCTATCAAGGAGGGCACATGGAATATTTTAAATACATGCATGACCTTTTGAAAGAAAAAGGCGCTCCTCATATTAAAATTTTTGGTGGAGGTGGAGGAACAATCCTTCCTTCTGAAATTGAAGAATTGCAAGCCTATGGAATCACACGTCTGTATCATCCAGATGATGGGCGTTCTATGGGATTGCAAGGAATGATCAACGATATGATTCAAAGAAGCGACTTTCCAGTTGGAAATAACTTGAATGGCGAAATCAAACATGTCAAAGAAAAAAGTGCTCCGGCACTTGCTCGAATTATTTCGGCTGCTGAGAATTTTTCAGAAGAGGCAAAAGATATTTTGGATCAAATTGATGCAATGGCAAAAACGTCATCTTCTCCTGTTCTGGGAATAACAGGCACCGGGGGCTCGGGAAAATCTTCTTTGGTGGATGAATTGGTACGACGTTTCTTGGTCGATTTTAAAGACAAAACAATTGCTGTTGTTTCGGTAGATCCTTCAAAACGAAAAACGGGTGGAGCTTTACTTGGTGATAGAATTCGAATGAATTCAATTAAAAGTGACCGTGTTTACATGCGTTCTTTGGCAACTCGTCAGTCTAACTTGGCCCTGTCGAAGCATGTTGCTGAAGCAATAAATGTTTTGAAAGCTGCAGAATATGATTTGATAATTTTGGAAACGTCTGGAATTGGTCAATCAGATACAGAAATCATGGATCATTCTGATGTTTCTCTTTACGTAATGACGCCTGAATACGGTGCAGCAACGCAATTGGAGAAAATAGATATGTTGGATTTCGCTGATGTAATTGCACTCAATAAATTCGACAAACGAGGAGCTTTAGACGCCCTTCGCGATGTGCGGAAACAATATCAACGCAACCATAATTTGTGGGACGAAGCTGTAGATTCTATGCCTGTTCACGGAACAATAGCTTCGCAGTTCAACGATCCTGGTATGAATAGCTTGTACAAAGTGATCATGGACAAATTGGTGGAAAAAACAAAGTCGGACTTGAACTCGACTTTCGAGATTACACACGAAATGTCTGAGAAAATATATGTTATTCCACCTGAAAGAACGCGTTATCTGTCTGAGATTTCAGAAAACAATCGTTCGTATGACAAATGGGTTGACAAGCAAGTTTTAGCTGCTGACAAATTATTTGGTTTACACTCGTCTATTGCTACTTTGGAAGCTTCAACTATCGAAGATAAAGATTGTTTAATAAAAAGTTTGCAAGAAGTTTTTGAAAATGAAAAATTAAACTTTGACCCTAAAAACTGGGATTTATTGCAGAAATGGGACGAAAAGAAACAAGCTTATAAAAATCCTGTATTTGAATTCAAAGTGAGAGACAAAGTCTTGAAAATTGAAACGCATACAGAGTCGCTATCTCATCTTCAAATTCCAAAAGTTTCCATGCCTAAATTTAAAGGTTGGGGAGATATTTTAAGATGGTCTTTACAAGAAAATGTACCAGGTGAATTTCCATATACAGCAGGACTTTTCCCTTTCAAAAGAGAAGGGGAAGACCCAACGCGCATGTTTGCTGGAGAAGGCGGCCCGGAAAGAACGAACAAACGTTTTCATTATGTGAGTTTGGGAATGCCGGCGAAGCGCTTGTCTACGGCTTTCGATTCAGTGACCTTGTACGGAAATAATCCAGATGTTCGTCCAGATATTTATGGTAAAATTGGCAACTCAGGCGTATCAATTTGCTGTTTAGATGACGCGAAGAAGCTGTATTCAGGTTTCGACTTGTCCCACCCAATGACTTCTGTTTCAATGACGATAAATGGGCCAGCTCCAATGTTGTTAGGATTTTTCATGAATGCTGCAATAGATCAGAATTGCGAGAAATTCATCGTAATGAATGAAATGAAAAGCGAAATTGAAGCGAAAATAAAAGCAATTTATAAAGAAAACGGCATTGATCGTCCTAAATACCAAGGTGAATTACCACAAGGAAATGACGGTTTAGGTTTGATGTTACTCGGGGTAACGGGTGAACAAGTTTTACCGGCTGAGGTTTACGCCAAAATTAAAGCAGACACTTTAGCCCAAGTTCGGGGAACGGTTCAAGCCGATATTTTAAAAGAAGATCAGGCTCAAAACACCTGTATTTTCTCT